>QMXA01000074.1 GCA_003661905.1 Thermoprotei archaeon
CCTATAGGAGTTAGTGTTAAAGCTTTGGGACTTGCTGGGCATGCTACAACACAGCTTCCACAACCTACGCATAGTCTAGGATTGAAATGAGGTATGTGATTCTTAGCTATAATAGCTCCTTTTATAGGACACACTTCGATACAAACTAAACAACCGCCACCTTTTTTAACAGCTATACAATTTTTAGAATTCCATACTACTGTTCCTAATTTTATCTCACTTATATCTATGAATTGCAAAGCTCCTGTAGGACATGACCTAACACAAGGCAATACACCTTTGCATCTGCCCTCAACAGCTTCACAAGGAGCTTTAAGAGGATTGATTTTTGGAGTTCTATAGAGAACTAGACCATCAGTTAAACTGCATGGTTCTAGAGCTCCGGTTCCTTCTTTGCTACATGCAGTGATGCATGCACCACATCTACTACAGAGTTCTAGAAATACTTCTTCAACAATAGCTCCAGGTGGTCTTACAACTCTCTTCCTAGGTAGTATTGCTAAGATCTCTTTAGGTAGGAGTGTTATTAGAAACGTAATAGCTCTACTCATAACTCTTCAACTCCTTAATCTCTATCCTATTAAGATCGCAATGTCCAATACCTAGTTGGCAAGCCTTTATAATGTGTTCTATGTTTAAAGCCTCATCTAAAGGATTCATAACACCTTCAAGTTTAAAGAGCTCGGCAGCTGCAATTAGATCGGCTGCAACAGGGTCCTTGGATATTATGAGCTCATCTGCGTAGACCATATCTCCATGTCCTGGACCGCTATGAATCATTACATTGATAGCATCTATTATAGATATATCAGGTCTAAAAACTTTGTTTAAATCTGCAATACAGCTGTGGATATCTAGTACATGAAATCTCCCCTTCTCATCATCGGGTAAAATACCCATCATATTTTTAAGAGATATCGTTACCTTAGTCTCTGCATGTCTCTTAAGCTTAGGAACACTTAAAACCACATCGAAATCCAGGACTGTTTTATAGACCTTAACACTTCTTAGCTTAATTCCATTAACTCTCACATATAGAGTTTCCTTCGTACGTTTTAGATCTATAACTAAGACCCCTAATTTCTCTAACTTGTTTTTGAGGTTCATAACCGTGAAGTTGTAAAGGGTATCTCTACCTCTTACAGCAGCATCAGCAACCACAATCTTACGAGGTCTATAATTATTTTTGATTAATTTGACTAGTTCAATAATAACTCTAGGATCAGTATTGGCATCAACATTACTAAATCCCATATTAGGCTTAACAAGTACTGCACTATCAGAAGTTATTAAATTTTTAAAATCATTTATGAGATTTAAAGATTTCTCAATTGCAGCTTTGAGATTTCTTGACACATTTTTAGCTATCACAACTCTAGATACATTAACTAAATTAGTTCCTCTACTATACTTTACAAGATTTGATCTATGCCTAGAGTGCTGTAGAAAATTGAACAATACATCTATGCCTATAACCATTAAAAGTCTAGATAGTACAGAACTTAGTCTATGTGATTTCCTTACACAATGTTTTAACATAATACCATCCATCTCCCATTATTAAGTTAGCTATGTCTCAGTCTTTAACTTCTCCGCAATTTAATAAGGTAAAGATACATTAGCAGTCCTATTAGGATAGTAAATATTATTAATACATAGCTAAGAGATGTAAATTCTTGAATTCTACTTGTTACTGTTATTGTGGTACCTACAAACTCAGTCTCTGTAAATATTTCTGTCTTTGTATATGTTAGAATCGATGTACATATTTCCGTTTCTGTAAGAGTCTTAGTAATGATTGTTGAACATGTTCTTGGATAGATTATCAGTGTCCAGTTAGTCACTGTAAAAGTTGAGCCTGGTTTCCATAGCTCTATAAATTCATCGTATGAAATAGTCTGCTTACCAATTGCAGGGTCTAGAACATACAATATATGCTCATTATCATCAAACCCTATAACTACTCTATAATGACCATAGGGATTGGTTATTGAAAATTTTTGAAGAACTATTAGGGGTATATCAGCAATTATGTAGTTCTTCAATATGTCTATAGAACCTGTAATCGCCTTTGCATAAAACCCTAGAGATCGAGGATACTTAACCATATCTGAAATATAAGTTAATTTATCATCAGGTCTATAGATCTCAGTAGCTATTTCATCTTGTGAAATATTTAACCCCCAATAATTAAGAACCATAGCCAATGATGCAGGTCCACACCAATAAGGTTTTTGACGAATGTAAGGAACGCCAGGTATGATGTATCTCTCATAAGTTTCAGGAACTGCCTGTACTATTTGTTGAGATAGAATTACTACTAGAAATAACACAGAGATTATCTCTAAATAACTTCCTCCTCTAATCACAATTATACCCCTCATTAATGTATTGAGAGATGGGATCCTAATTAAATACTGATTTATCTCCTCAAGATCTTTAGTATTTTTATATATGGAACTATGGGCTTTCCACTCATTAGCACGTAATAAATTACTGGTACTTTAAGCCTTTTTAAATATGGTTTAAGTTTTTCATCAGCTATTACTATGAAGTTGTTTAGAAGTTTTGTTATTTCATGCAGTTTATAGGCCTTTTTCTCTGCATACTCCTTTCTCCAATACCCAGCTACTTCTACGTAGTAACTCTTCCCATCAACTTCAATTTTCATATCAGGTATGTAGAGAAGATCTCCTAAGGCTATAGGCTCAACGTCTTTAACTATACTCAATCCTATACTCTTTAACGCTCTAAATATTCTCTCCTCAATACTACTATCGAATGCTGGTTGAGGTCTTTTTATATTCTCTGGAACTCTTAATTCAGGTCTATAATCATCTGACATAATCTTTATAGATATTGTAGTTCTCTTAAAATGTGTTTTAGACCATATACTCCATCTATGAATTGTTTCACTATATAGAAGAGGCAATAGTTTTTCCAGCATTAATGAGAGTCTTAAACCATACTTTGTTGGTCTTCCGAATAAGCTGCGAGGACCTTCAATAACAGCTCTGAGATTATTGTATCTAGATTTAATATCATATAATAATCCGTATACCTTACTATACCTTCCAATAACCTTAGCAATACTACTTAAAACACTCGGTAATGCCCTAATCTCTACCGCTAATTCTGAAGAATTAGTGCAGATAGTATCTATAGTCTCAAAATTATATATTTCAGCAACATCGATGGGTGTAGGTTTCTTAACTTTGATGAGGGGTCTCTCACCTAGCTCATCTATCCATAGCACTTCGTCGATGTTGTGAATTCCTAACCTCCTCTCTATACTTCTTAGAAACTCATTTCTCTTTTCTGAAGGTATGAAACCTCCATAATCTACATTAACAAGCTGGAAAATTCGTAACCTTAGTAGCTTTGGATTTGCAATACTTGCTCTAGGCTCTGCAGGTTTGTAGAAATAATTCATAGATTTTCTTAAGCCATGATATAATTTATCATCACCTATAATTACTCTAAGATCTTCCCATTTGATGCTTCCATAAGGTTTTCCTACATTCATTTCATAGAAATCTATAACTGCCTCAATCAAGCTACGATCTTTACTATGGTCTAAGTAGAGAGGTACAGCGTAACCTTTTCTAAATTTGAGTCTAAGATTACTTCTACCATAGGTCAAGAAACATCCTCCTCAAGAAAGAGTTGAGGTTTTCTCCGTCTCTTTGCAAGTGAGGGTTCTATAGTTCTTTTTGTAATTATCTCTATTAAAAGAGCCTCTTTCTTCTTAGGTCTAAGAATTCTTCCAAGTCTCTGTACATATTCTCTGTGGCTCCCAGTTCCACTAATTACTATTGCCATTGAGGCATCGGGAACATCAACACCTTCATCAAGAGCCATAGCTGTTGCTAATACTCTTATTTTACCTTCTCTAAATAGTTTAAGATACAGCTTACGCTCATCTTTTGGAGTATCATAGAGAATTCTCGGTATTAAGAACCTCTTAGAGATCTCTCTTACAATGTCTGTGTAGCGTGAGAAAATCAGGACTTTCTCATCTCTGTATTTCTTCAATAGCTTCTCAACTATCTCCAACTTCTTCTCTGTACTTAATGCTATTTGCCTAGCTCTATTCTTAGCTCTTAGAGCTTCTCTGGCTTCGGGGTCTCTTGCAGCTAATTTCAGGATTTCTTTGAATCTCAATCTAGGATCTTTAATATGAGGTATTTTCTTCCTACAATATTCTAGGTATTTCTCCATTAGTTTATTATACTCATTGTATTCCTCCTCAGATAATTTTACATATACCCTTCTCTCGATATGTTTTGCTAAGTATCCCATTTCTTGCAATTCCTCTGGTGCTAGGCTATATATTATAGGGCCTATGATGCTCTCATAGTATTTATGAAGACCATCACTTCTAAAAGGAGTTGCTGTTAAACCTAATCTATATGGTGCTGTAACTACTTCAAGAGCTCTACGATAGCTTTGACTCACTGCATGATGACATTCATCAGCTATTATAAGTCCAAAGTATGTTGGATAATTATCTAAGTTTACATATGCGGAGTCATACGTCATAATAGTTATTTCCTTTATCTCTTTTCTACCTCCTCCAAATAGTCCAACACTATTTACGGGAATTCCAAGTTTTTCAATAGCATTGTCTTTCCATTGGTTCATTAGATCAAGAGTTGGTACTAGAATTAAAGTTCGAACTTTTAGCTTTTCAATAGCTTTCAGGGCTATGATGGTTTTACCAGCTGCTACTGGTAATACTATAACTCCTCTATATGAATTCTCTTCCCACTTCTTAAGAGCTTCTTTTTGATAATCTCTTAGCTCTACTCTTAGTTTAGGAATAAAGCTTAGCTCATAGTTAAGCTCAAAATCTAACTTTACTTTCAATCCGTATCTCTCAGCTTCTTTAATTATTATGTATAAATCCTTAGGTTTTGCTCTTATGGTCTTACTTACTTTATCCCACATAATCAACTCTCTTCTTTTTAAGTATTCTATAAAATTTCTATCTATAGAAAATATCACTAAATCTGAAGAACTCAGCTCTATTAAAACATCGGGCTTTATTTTCTCAAGTTCCTTAATTCTATTAATTACTTCAGTTGGGATGTATGTATTTAACTTTGCTAGTATCTTAACGACTTTCTCCAATCCCACATGAGCAGCTTTAACAGGGTTAAGTCTATATATGTGAAGTTTTGAATCATAGTCAAACCCTATATAATCAGCTATCAAAGATATCATCTTATAATCTAAGGCGCTTAGCCATTTTACTCTGAACTTAAACACTAACCTCATCCTCTACAATTATAATACTGTAGCCCAAATTCAAAACGGTTTCAACTTAATTAATCTTTGACTCTAGTATATTGATAATACCTATGATGAAATAATTATGTCAATGTGTTGTAGATCCTTCATATTTGCTAAGAATTCTCCTTGCCTCCTCTATTATTGTTTTTGCTACTTTTTCACCAAATGTTGGTAATTCTGCTAGTTTCCTTTCTGGAACTTTTAATAGATCTTGAATTGTCTTTATACCCATGTTAGCTAATATTCTTGCTCTAACTCTTCCTATACCCTTAATTCTGGTAAGTTCAATAACATCCTCTTTGACTCCTTTCTCAACCCTCATACTAAGTATTTCTAAGTTCTTACTATGTTCTCTCATATGTGTTGCTCCACATATTACTGATGATGCATGAACTAGCCATGATGCAGTATCTATAAGTGTTGCTAGATCTCCAGGACCTATGTTGTATCTAGTGACTATGTAATCTTCATCAAATTCTTCAATCCAACTCTCTAGAATTCTAGCTATTTTGAATCCTCTTAACCACTCCCAAAAATCGACATCTACTTCATCAGGTAATGGTATATAGCCTTCTTCAGCTAATGCTAATGCCTCTTCTCTTAAGCCTCTGTAACCTGTAATTCTCACCCTACCAAAGTCAGGTGTAAGAGCTATGATATGGAGGTAATAGAGAGGGGTAATGTAAGTAGGTGCTTTACCTAAATGCCTAATTACTATATCAGCTGTTAGAGGATCAATATAGAGCTTTGATACAAGTTCTCCAAGTTTA
>QMXA01000075.1 GCA_003661905.1 Thermoprotei archaeon
AGCTTCGAACCTCATTGTCTTTAGGTGCTTAACTACTTTCTCTGACGTTAATGAAGTGCCTAGGAGTTTATTGATGTAATTTATCTCTATTCTCATAATATCTTCTCTCAATTCAGGCGTTATTACCTTGCTATTCTCTTTTACAACTTCTATTCTTTCAATAATACCTCCCCTCTCAGTGAGATTAGTAACAATAACGTCGAGAACTCTTGAAATAGCATCGTAGTCTATACCTGTAACATCTATGAACAAGTCTTTAGTGCCAGGCTCAATTCGCGTAATGTCAGCATTTATTACTGGGGGTATTGCTATGATCTCATTACAGGCCATTACTGCGGGATGCATATTATTATAGAGAGATATTGATCCGTACTTTTGACCTTGCTCAGTCTTTTTTAGAACTTCTCCAACACTCATTTCACTATAGTGATGTAGAGGAACAAATCTCTTTGATAATGGTACTAAGGCGTAGCTTATTTCTCTACATGGTAACTTTGATAAGTCGTGGAGTCCTATAGCAACTTTTCTCCTGTTTCTTCCATAGGTTATATGGAGTTTTTCTTGGAATTGTATAAGTTCTTCTAAAAACTCTTCATCTATATTTACATTCCTAACTATGGCTACAGCTATGTATGGTCTGGATGGTACTTTATGCACTAAAGTACTTAGATCTGATTCCCTAGTTATAGGTCTTTTATAGCCCAGCTCGATTTCTAATAGTCCACGGATACTTCTAGCAATACCTTCGGATATCATCATATCGGGACGGTCGTTATTAACTTCTATGGCGAGTTTTCCATCCTCGCATACTTCAACTTCGCACTTAAGTCTGAAGAGTATTTCTGAAAGCTCATTAATAGTTATATCTTTTCCTATGAGCTTCATTAACCTAGCTGGGTTAACCCTAATTATGGGCATAGCTACCACCTAGGAATGATCATTTTACGAAGTATCGATATATCATAGGGATAGAGAAGCCTAATGTCATTAAGTCCTAAAACAGCCATTGCAAGTCTCTCAATACCCATGCCCCAAGCACCTACAGGATGCTTAACGCCTGCTATGTAGAGAACTTCTGGTCTAAACATACCAGCTCCAAATACCTCAATCCATCCAACACCCTTGATATATGCATAGCCCTCTACACTAGGTTCTGTGAAGGGGAAGTATCCAGGTTTGAACTTAAGCTTTTCAATACCTATACCTTTACCTATTTGTTCAAGTACTCCTAATAATTTTCTAAAGTTAAAATCTCTTTCCATAATTATTCCATCCATTTGATAGAAATCAGGGAGATGTGTAGCATCAAGAGGGTCTCTTCTAAAGACCTTATCTATTATAAAGACTCTAACCGGAGGTTCGCGATGTTTAGTTAAATACCTTATAGTAGCTGCTGTTGTTTGGCTTCTAAGAATTAGTTTAGATGCTTTTTCATAACTCCACTCGTATCTCCAGCCCTTGCTATCTTTAATACCTCCAGATTCATGTGCAACTCTAATCCTCTCGACTACATCACCATAAGCTTTTAAATATGCTTCCTTACTCTTCACAGCTAAAGTATCATGTATATCCCTAGCTGGATGGTCTTGAGCTTGAAATAATGCATCGAAATTCCAAAGCTCTGGTATTACATAGTCATCTTCTATTTCCTCAAATCCTAAGCTATACATAACATCTCTTACCATTTCTATAAATTCAGCTAATGGATGCTTTCTTCCTGGATATATTCTAGGAGGCTCAGCTTCAACATTATAAGGCTTAAGAATTATTGATTTCCAAAGACCAGTTGCAATAGTATCAACACTAAGCTTTGAAATGACCTTTAATTCCTCGGGTAGTTCAGAAGCTAATGAAATACCTCTAGGAGTTATTTCAATCCAGTATTCTATAGTTTCAAATTCTTTAAGTAACCCTCTTTCAAGTAATTCATTAATTATCTTCATATCCTCCTTCTTAGCTTCACACTCATTTAGACATGTTGATAAAAGTTCTCTATGTCTTTTGAGCTCTTCATACTTTATGGCCTTAGCCACTTCCTTGCTAATAACTATCCATTTTCTTTTTCTGCACCAACTTAAACCTATATTTACGATTCTCTCTCCTAAGTCCTTTACTATTTCCTTAATCGGAGCTTCTCCTCCTCTACTCATTAGATACTTAATAACCTTCTCTTCGGGTAGAGATTCTAGGTATTCTTTACCTTCATCTGTAGTTCTATAGAACTTCCTCACTCTGCGCTCTACTTTAATAAGATTCTTTTGCTTCAAGAACTCTAAATAGGACATTAATGTGGATTGTGGTATTGAGAGAACTTCTGGGAGTTTAGAGGCAGCTTCTTTTCTAAGCTTAGCAATGGTCTTTAAGATCTTAATTGCTGTAGGGGGTATGTCAAGGAGTTGAACAATTACTACCACCACTCAAATCTTTGAAAGTTTGTGGAGTTAAAAATTATTTTGTTTGGTTAGAATTCAAATGATTCTCCAGGCTTAAGAATAACTACTTTAACTCCAGGTACTTTTTCCTCTACTAATTTCTTGAACTTATATGGATCAGCTCTTATTACAGGGAATGTATTGTAGTGCATGGGAATTACGTATTGAGGTTTAATTAGTTCAGTTGCCTTTATAGCTTCTCTAATTCCCATAGTGAAGTGACCACCTATTGGAAGTAGGGCCACACTAGGTTTGTAAAGCTCTCCAATAAAGCTCATTTCTGCAAAGATTCCTGTATCACCTGCGTGGTATACGGTTCCTTCCTTACTCATTATAACTACTCCTGTTGGGCTTCCTCTCGCTGAACTATGATATGCTGGAGTTAGTACTATCTCTAGATCATCTACGTATATGGGACCTCCTATATTTCCTCCAATAGTTCTGTTGGGTTCTCTAAGTGCTTCACCTATATAATTGGCTATTTCAAATATTGATATAACCTTAGCTTTTCTATGTCTCTTCATAATTTCTAGGACATCTCCCATATGGTCTCCATGATCATGGGTTATTATTATGTAATCCACTTTCTCAAGATCACTTGGTCTAATAGGTGATAATGCATGTGTTAACCAAGGATCTACTAACATGACTTTACCCATTAGCTCGATCATAAAAGCTGAATGACCAAACCACGTTAGTCTAGGCATATTCTTCACCAAGCTAAGATTACTAGAAAGACCCTTTTTAGCTTGTTCCAAAAAGATCTAGGTGTGTCTCAAGTGTTAACTGATGAAGAGGTAGAGCTTTATAGAAGAGCTGGCCACATAGCCTTACAAGTAAAGAAAGATGTAGAGAGACTTATTAAACCTGGTGTAAGTGTTCTTGAAATATGTGAATTCGTTGAGAGAAGAATTATAGAATTAGGTGGTAGACCTGCATTTCCTTGTAATTTCTCAATTAATGAAGTGGCAGCACACTATACAGCTCTACCTAATGATGAATTAAGAGTTCCAGAAAACTCTGTTGTTAAGATTGATATAGGTGTGCATGTCCAAGGCTACATAGCAGATACTGCAATTACCATAAGCTTAACACCAAGATATGAGAACTTAGTACTAGCTGCTAAGGAAGCACTTGAAAAGGCTTTAGAAATAATTAAACCAGGCATTAGGGTTAATGAAATAGGAGCAGTTATTGAGAGAGTTGCTAAAAGTTATGGGGTCAAACCCGTAAAGAACTTAGGTGGTCATAATTTAGCGCCTTACACAATACATGCTGGTGAATCAATACCTAATTATAGAGATTTCTTAAGCTTATGGAAAATTAAGAATGAATCTGCATATGCCATAGAGCCATTCGTTACAAACGGTGCTGGAGTTGTAAAGGAAGGTAATATTGTTGCAATATATGCTTTGAAAAAAGCCTTTAAAGTTAAGAGTTTAAAACGTGATGAGCTAAAGGTATTTACATATCTCTCTAAGAAATTCAAAACACTTCCATTCTGTATTAGGTGGCTTCATGATTTAGAACTTCCTGAGGAGAATATTATTAGTGTTTTAGAGAAGCTTAGTAAGAGGGGTATTCTACATAAATACCCAATTCTTGTAGAAGTTAAGAAGGGAATTGTTGCTCAATTTGAAGATACTATTATTATTCACAGAGGAGAAGTTATTGTGACTACAAGATCCTAGTCAGTGCGCAAAACTATTAGCCCTGCTTATACCTTCGATTTCTGGTGGGCTAGAGCTGTGCAACTGAACCCCATTAATGCTTTGACCAATGGCGATTCAGGATTTACGACTGCATTAATACTCTTAATAATATTTGCTATGAGTTTCTTAATGAATTTCACTGATATACCTCAACGAATTCAATTAATGAGATGGAGTAGAAATATCAGGGCAAGGCTATATCAGCTTGAGCAAATGATATTCAGCGCTAAGAACAAAGCTTCGGAATTCTTTAGATCTATGGGGCTTAATAATCCTAGAGGAATTATTGATGGATTTCTCAATAATTTCTTCGTAATAGAGCCTGTGAGTATTGAACCAACGGATATAATTAAGAGACTTGACCATCTCATAAGAAGTAGAGATACCATGGTTAAGAAATATGTTGAGGAGGTAATGAGTGATAAAGGTAAGGTTGAGAGAGAAAATGCAACAGTAGTTCTTGAAATAGTTAGACTTCTACACATGGTCTATAAAATCATCAAACATTACTACTTAACAGCTTTGAAACATAATAATTGGGTCTTAATGATGCAACTAGCATTATCTATGCCTCAAATAATGAGAGAACTTGAAGCTGTACACAAAGCTCTAGATGCATTCTCAACTGGTAAACCCGTTGGCGATAGTGCTGGAGCCTTAGTTGCTGCTAAACTAATTGGTCAAGCGACTAGAAGAGAAATTGCTGAAGACACTGTAATGGCTGAAGTAATGTTTGATGGTAGAAAATTAGTTGTAATCAAAGCTGAAGGACCTGGAGCAACTGTTGGAAAACCTGGTGAAGCTATTGAGAAGCTTGTAGAGAGATTAGGATACAGACCTTCTAGAATAATCACAGTTGATGCTGCACTTAAATTAGAAGGTGAAGAAAGTGGTGAAATAGCTTTTGGAAGTGGTGCAGCTATAGGTGATCCAGGTCCTGAAAAGATAAGGATTGAGAGAGTAGCTACTAAATGTGGTGCAGCTCTCGATGCTGTTGTTATTAAGATGAGTATTGAAGAGGCAATTAATGAAATGACTAAAGAGATTGCTGAAGGATGTATGAAGGCTCTTGAAACTATTAAGAAAATAATTAAGGAACGTACTAAGCCAAGTGATACAGTAGTAGTTATTGGTGTTGGAAATAGTGTAGGAGTTTTCTGAGGTGATTTAAATGCTTAAAATGCAGTTTTCAGATATGCTTTTCCTCCTTCTAATACTGCTTCTCCTTCTACCACTAATCATATCAATGCTCACATCTAGGCAAAGGAAACAAGTAGAACTTCCTAAAAAGACATTCACAATTATTGAATGTATTAAAGGAGATTATAAAGAGACTAGAGAATTTAGGTTAGGAGATTTTGTAGGCAAGGTTGTAGGTACATGTAAGAATTGCGGTTCAGACTTAGTGATTTCTCTCATATATACTGAAGTCCAGAAAATACCGGGAGCAAGATCAAGGACTAGTCAGCATAGTAAGAGCCATATTTGCTCATCTACGTTGATTACATATCTACATCATTATGAATTCATTATTTAGATACAATTATCACTTCGTAAAGGGGTATTTGAAAACAACCCCTAATCACTACTTTCTCTTGAATAAAGTAATTCTTTAATAAATAATCATACTTTTTCTGAGGTTTTAATATGAGAACTACTTTATCGTAGTACTTAGTCTCTTTGAGAAAAGTCTCTATGTTGTATGTTTTAGCTGGTTTTTCTACAATATATTTAATTGATGGATATGTATTGAGATTTTCAATTATAGTTAATTGATAAAGTATTAAGAGAGGTGGGTGTTTGGAATATATGTCGATGAATATTGGTGTATCTTCATTTAAGATCCTCTTTAAATTATATACTGTGTCTAGAAATGGCTTATTAATGCATTTATTATTTGTAACAAAGCTATATATTC
>QMXA01000076.1 GCA_003661905.1 Thermoprotei archaeon
AGGTATTAGATCCTGTGGTATACCTAGTTTCAATGCTCTATTATGTAGGTATGGTAAATCGAAATTATCGCCATTGAATGTGAGTACTAAGGGATATGTATTTAGTGTTTTGAAGCATTCAATCATTAAACCTCTTTCAGAGTCGAAGAACTCTACTTCAACATCACTAGGTATTTCGCTCAAATCACCTACCTCCATCTCATCTCTATATAGTACTAGGACTCTCCTTAGCCCTTCATTATTTACTAGTGCAATACTAATTATGGGGAATTCTACGGTATTTGGTGAAGGAACTCTACTTCTAAGTGGTGTATAAACTTCTATATCAACAGCAATTCTAGGGATTTTAGGAGGTTTTGTTTCAAAGAGCCTGGCTAGTTCCGTAGCAGTTTTTATAAGATCTTTATTAACTTCCTTACCTAGTACTGTATCAATTATGTTCTTTAGATTTGAAGCATCTATCAATTCTATAAGTTTCATTCTAGCTCCTTGGACTCTATAGAGCATACCTGGTACTAGCTGTAAGTCATAGACGTAATTTATGTGATACTTTATATCAGCTTCCCAAGCAGTAGGTACTCTATTCCTTAGATATCTAACAGCAAGAGGGTCCTTGACTATTACCTTTGTTAAGTATCGTTGAACACCCCTTAGGAGATCAATTTTCTTAACTACTTCAACACCTTCGAATGATTTATGGTTTACAATATCCCTTAACTTCATTATGTTATCCGGAGGTATGTCTGTTAAGAAGTATGGTTTATGACCTGTCTTATCGTACCAGAAATATAGTTTCTGCTCTTCATCATTGTAGAATATAGCTAGTGCTTTACCCTTCTCACCATCGTACTCAATAGACATTAGGTAACCTCTCTTAATTTCATCAGAATCCTCGATGTCTAGTACTAAATTCAATTCATACTCTTCTTCAGGAGGTGATTTAAGAATTATCTTAACACCATCAATAACAATGCTACTATGCTCTTTTCGAGATTCATTAACTTTATCCAACTCTACATGTTTGGAAATATCCTCCTCACTAGGCTTATTAATGAATGATAATAAGTTTCTATGCCTAGCCCTATTAACTCTGTTACTACGCCTCCTCACCATATAACTACACCACATAATCACCAAGGAACTATGAAGTAGTTCCCCAGCCTACTAAAAAATAAGCTCTAAGAAAGAATAAGAGAGTGAGGGTCTAAAAACTCCGAATTACCAATTAAAAACCACACATAAGGAAAATCTTGGGGCCCGTAGCCTAGCCAGGATAGGGCGCCGGCCTTCGGAGCCGGAGGTCCGGGGTTCAAATCCCCGCGGGCCCGCATAAGATTCTCGTAAGCAGCATTTTATCGCAACGATTCTAATTTTCATTTGATTTTCTTAATTAGTTCAAGTCCTATTTTAAATATTTCATACTTTAGCTCTTCTTCATAATCAACAAATCTCACTCTATTCTTTACTTTGTAATCTGGTACCCCTAGTATAGCTATTACCGGGATATGAAATTTAGTGAGTAATGTGTATTTCCTCCACTCAAGCTCTTTTTAGTACTGGAATTATCTGTTCAATTCCCTCCATATTAGTTCTTAGTCCTGTAGCGATGACTGTTTAGAATCTATAAACCATAGGTTACTTGCTTCGAAAACTCCTCTACCATGAATGGTGTAGAGTATAGGACGCCTGAGCTTCATGAGCCTTTTAGTAATATATACCTCTAATCCCTTTTTATAAGCCATAGCAGGTCTCTCAATTATAGCACCTCCTTTGATTACTAGGCTTTCATGGATGAAACAAGCAGGTCTTAGAGGAATGCCGTAGGTTCCAATGAGAGGCTAACTCCTCTCCGGAACTAAAAGTAATTAGAAGTAGTTAAAATACCGTGAGAAGAGAAACGCTATGCTGCAGAATAAGAATTAGTACCTCAATTCTCTTACATGCAATACCTTCCTTTCAATAAGCCACGCGAGCATTGGTTAGAGAATCTTTGTAACTCTCATAGCTGAATCTTAAGGTAGTTTACTTGTCTATGTAATGAAATATTTGGATGTTAATAGAGTAACGCTTTCTTAAGCCTACTTAACACCTCATCAATGTCTTCTTCATCATTGTAAAAGTGGGGTGAGAACCTAAGTAATCCTTTTCTAATGCTGAATATAGCTTGTCTCTTCCCATTATACATTATTTTCTGTGCTAGCTCATGTGATTTTACACCCTCAACATCTATTGTTATTATTGAACCTCTATTCTTCAGATTCATTGGTGTTAGTATCTTGACTCTAGGCAATTTATCTAGCTCCTCTATTAAGTATTGAGTAATCTTCATATTGTGGTAATTAATCCTATCAATCCCTATGTTAAGCAAGTATTCTATGGATTTACCTAATCCTATCTTTGCTTCATAGGCGCTGGTGCTGTACTCAAATCTCCTCGCTGCTTTAGCATATTTTAAATCAGTAGTTGTATTAAGACTCCACATATCTTCTACAGATCTCCACCCCACAAGTCCTGGCTCTAGAGAATTGCAAAGCTCTTTCCTGATATACGCTATAGCAGCTCCCATAGGTCCTACGAGCCATTTATAGGAGCCAGCTATGTATATATCGACATCTAGTTCCTTCACATTAATTGGTTCATAACCAGCAGCTTGAATCCCATCAACAATCAATAATGCGCCGATTTCATGTGCCTTTCTAGCTATTCTTCTTAGATCAAATTTCTGCCCAGTTAAATACTCCACGTGACTTATGCATATAGCCCTTACCTCTTCATCTATTACTGAAAGTAATTCTTCCTCATCAACTAGGTAGTTTCTTGATTTAACTAATACCATACTCCAATCCTTATCCTTCCCTATCCTAGCCCAGGGATATATAACTGTAGGAAATTCCACATCTGTTGAAATGATCTTACCTCTACACTCTAGTCCCCATGCAATTGAGTTCAGGGCCTCCGTAACACTATTAAAGATAGCTATTTCATCCTCATCACAGTTAAGTAATTTAGCAGCAGCAGATCTTAATTCCTCAAAAACCATGGCCTCCTTCTCCTCGTCTAGATACGCAGTGCCTTCAAGTAAAAGAGACTCTAAAAACCCCTTGAGGACCCCAACAACAGATCTGGGTGTTAAGCCAATACTAGCTGTGTTTAAGTAAATATACTTTCTCAAAGCAGGAAAGTCCTCTAATAATTCCTCTCTCAAGGATCATCCCAGAAATATACATCTAGTAGTAATTATTAAATATCTTTCAATGAGCATGAATACTTAGTTCCAAGCCTATCTCTAAGTTCCTCATATCTAATGAGATAGGTAATTATCTGGAAACTCCCTGCGGTATTGTAATTATCCCATTTTGAGATCATCATAGTAAGCCAGCATAACATAGTATTTAGATTTAGTAATGAAGCGAATTTTAGTAATTATAACATAAGGAGATCTAATAATGTTTTGAATGAATAGTAATGAGATTTTGCAGAGACAAATAAGTCATATATAACGAATTATTAACTCAGCATAGTAAAAAGTACTAGGAGTTTAGATTACTACTCTAATCTATGCTTATCAAGTATTGAGAGTAGTATACTTAAGTCTATTTCGCCGAAACCTATCATGAAGTCTGCAGCACCATAAGATATTACCAGGTTATTATCTAACTTTATTACACCGCATGGAAACACTACATAAGGTCTGTCACCATATACTTCATACATTGCTCTAGGCTCCATAATATAGTGAGGGGTTACTGCCTTAATTCTTGCTTCACCGTTTTCAAAACTCATGAGAACTGCGAATACTCTATATGCTTCAATATATCTATCAATCCCATGTATTAGTACAACGTACTCCTTTGACCCAACTTCAATAGGTGGTGTAGCCCAGCCAAGTTTCTCTTCAAATTTTGCAGGCTCCAGTATTGTAGTTGTATTTGAGACCTCAATCTCTTCGATTTTTTGATTAGAATTAGTAAGTGTTTCAGTAATACATTTATCAATATTCTCGACAGGAGCTTTACTTATGGTTAAATAATATTTCTCATCACTCATATGAGGCCTGTGGAATATAAACGCATAGTTATTATAGAGATGTAGAAATGCATCCTTATCACTAATAACATCTTTCCTTAGATCTTTTTGTAAAGTGAAAACACAACACTTCTTCCATTTCCTACCGTTTTTTGATAAAGCTGTAACTGGTAATGTACGTTCAACTCTTATAGCTGGGTTGAAATAATTTATTGTCCTACCACAGTAAGTCATGAATAGAACGTCTCTAACCCTATAAACCCTAGGATCTTCTGTTCCCCAGAAATCATATCTCGTATCAGGATATACAACAAGCTCTGCAGAGTAGTGACATGTACTAATATATCCTGAAAATATATCATCAATATCAACTTCAAACATCGCAATAGCACTTACATACATATAGTAGCCAAATATGACTCTTGTATATACCTTAACAATACTATTCTCCATAACTATAGATGAGTTGAATACTGTCACAGGATTACTTATTGGATAATTCTTGAGGTGTAGTCTTTGAGGACTTATGACCCCTAATCTCTTAACAATGTCAATGGTTTTGAATTCTCTTAATTTATTAGCAGTTTTAGCTTCTTCAGCAACTCTAAACATTTACTTACCCATGAAGTCTCTTTGTAATTAGAATGCTTTTAAGGACTAACACAAAAAATCATGGTCATTAAAATTTATCAGTTATCACAAATTGAATTACCCCATAGAATTTTCAACATCCATAGGAGCAAAAGTCCATATCTACAATACCTATTCATTCATAGTTAATTAAAGAATAAATTTAGCTATAAGGCTATGTATGTGGAGATATCACATGACTAGGACTTCACGTCTCCCAGGCTTCTATAAGTTACCTATTAATGAAAGATTAAGGATTGTTAAGGAATTCGCTGATTTAACCGATGAAGAGGTAAAATTACTTAGTAATTTCGGTAACCTAGGTGCTACAAAAGCGAATGTAATGATAGAGAACGTTATCGGCGGAATGACATATCCCTTCGCCGTCGCTGTTAACTTCCTAATTAATGGAAAAGAATACTTAGTACCTATGGTCTTAGAGGAACCTTCAGTAGTTGCTGCAGCAAGTAATGCTGCAAAAGTTATGAGAAGAGATGGAGGCATTAAGGCTAAGGCTTCGGAACCTGTAATGATAGGTCAAATTCAGGTATTGAACATTCCTAACCCACACTATGCAAAAGTAGCTATATTAGAGCATAAAGATGAAATATTAGATCTAGCTAATAAGCAAGACCCAATACTAGTTAAACTGGGTGGTGGAGCTAAAGACTTAGAAGCTAGAGTTATAAATTCTCGCATAGGTCCTATGCTCATAATCCATTTATTAGTCGATGTTAGGGATGCTATGGGAGCCAATGCAGTTAATACTATGTGTGAAGCTGTAGCGCCATTAATTGAGAAAATAACCAAGGGAAAGGTATTACTAAGAATAATCTCTAACTTAGCTACTAGGAGAATAGTTAGAGCATGGGTTAAGGTATATAAAGAAGATATAGGAGGTGAAGAAGTTGCTGACAGAATAGTTGCAGCCTCTGCATTCGCTGAAGCAGATCCTTATAGAGCTGTTACACATAATAAAGGAATAATGAATGGAATTATTGCAGTGGCATTAGCAACTGCACAAGATCATAGAGCTATCGAAGCAGGGGCCCATGCATATGCTGCTAGAGATGGAGTGTATAGACCATTATCAGTATGGGAGAAGGATGACGAAGGAAATTTAGTAGGCTCTCTAGAAATGCCATTAGCTATAGGAATTGTGGGAGGAGCCACTAAGACACATCCAGTAGCTAAGATAGCTCTTAAAATACTTGGGGTTAAGACAGCCAAAGAGCTAGCTGAGATCATGGGAGCTGTAGGTCTTGCTCAGAACTTTGCAGCACTTAGAGCACTAGCTACTGTGGGAATACAGAAAGGACATATGAAGCTTCATGCAAGGAACATAGCAATTATGGCTGGCGCTGAAGGAGAGTTAATA
>QMXA01000077.1 GCA_003661905.1 Thermoprotei archaeon
GAACTCTATTATTTCTACGAGTGAGATACTACAATTTCTTTAAAGCAATTTAGTAATTCAATACCTTTGCTATTCATTTAATTTCCTCTAATAGTGTTGCCTCCTTGTGTGTTTACAAGTTCTTAGGAAAAATTATATTTGCTTAATTTATCTTTTCATTCTTTAGATATGTAAACTATGCTGCTATCTATGAAAGTTAATACTAGTCTTAGGTTTAATATTTTATAAAGATCTGAATTCATGAACAGGCGGTCATGTAATACATTATGAGAGAAATTATCATATGGAAAGCAAATTGTTGCTTTAATGTAATGGAGCTCTCATCACTTTTGATAACGACCGAAAAGCTCGTAATGAAAGCTCTTTAAGCATTTATGGGAACAACGTAAAGAAATAAAGGATAGACATTCCTCATAGACATATTGCAAGCGAAATAGTAATTATACTTAGTGAGGAGAAGGTGGTGGTTTAACATAATTTGAGAATTTTTATAATTATCACTATTACTGCGAGTCCTGCTGCACCTAGCCCTATAAATAAATACTTCATGATATTTAGCTCTTGTTCTTTCAGATATGTAGTACTAGTATTGCTCATTGCTGTAGTAGTTATTGAACCTGTGTCTAATCCTTGAACTTGAAATATTCTTTCACTAAATAGCTCTCCATTTATGTAGAGTTTAGCTATATAGGTTCCTGGATTAAGAACTCCTAGATCGTAAGTATGTTTCTTTTGTGTGATGACCTGTATTGAAGGTCCTGTCCATTCTTGAACTTCTACGTATATGTTTATTTCATTATCTAATACCTTAGCAGGGCCCCATTCAACTCTGAATCCTCCATGTCTAAATGTTAATATGATTTCTAAAAATGTATGTGCATTACTCTCTACAACTGGCTTTATCTCAGCGCTACTTGGCTTAGATGGTATCCATGTGTGTTGAGGTATTGTAGTGTGTACAGTTTCATTAGATGGTTTCAATACTATTAGTAAATCTCTATCGAGACCATGGAACATTCTACTCTCTTCGACAATTTTAAGAATTTCATAATCCGAGGTTATTTTCTGTATGAATTGTGTTTTTCCAGAGGTTCCAGATGTTATAACCTCTGGTGATGGTACTAACGATATGGTGATTAATGAATCAGAGAGTTTGTAGAGCCTAAGAGTTACATAAGCTGTACATCTTTTAGCATAACTGCTACTGAATCTACCAGTTGCCATTGCGTAGAGTATGTGGTAACTATTATCAGTACTGAGCTTTACCACATAACTATACTTTACTTCAACTGTGAATTTCTTGGGAACATCTCTAATTCTCCACTTAAGTAAGGGATACATACCTTCAACTGTTATGTATTTGAATTTCTTTAATTTTTCTCCAACAGCTAATACACCTTCTTCAACAACACACCATTCAACTCTTTTTCCATCCACTAGGATTTCTATTTTACCATTCTCAACTGCTTCTCTAGGTACAGGAAAGTACATCGTTATATTGTTATATCCCATATTTGTAAAGGGATAAGTACCGTGAACATAGACATAGAGACCTGTATCGAATTTCTTAATACTTATCTCTATCAATTCTTTTTCGAGAATTAATGTGGGTACCGGAATTGGATTAGCAATAACCTTTACCATTAAGATCGATAAAGCTATTACAAGTAACGAAATTGTAATTATGTATAGTGATTTATTCATAGCTCCCTCATTTAGGGTATACTACAGAATAGTTAAATCTAAATATTCGAACACTAAAATCCTGATTAAATTACTCAATATGAGAACTAGTTACTTATTAGAACTTCTCAACATATTTGTGATTGGTGAGTATGGTGAGTGATGAATTAACACTGAATATAGAGATAACAATAATGCTAAGAAATAAGGTAGTTGCAGATAAGCTTCTTATCGAAGCTCTAAGACTTGCTGAGGAAAGAGGTAGTCTCTTAGCTGCATGTAGAGCTCTTGGCATTTCATATTCAAGGATTTGGGAACGTGTAGCTAGAGCTGAAAGAATCCTCGGAATGAAACTTGTGGAGACTAGAAGAGGTGGTAGAGGTGGAGGTGGAATTAAGTTAACACCAATAGCTAAGAAACTCATAGAGACTTATGGAAGAGGTCTTGAAGTACTTAGACCATGTATAGAGATCATGGGCAGAGCCCCATCTATTGAAAAACCAATACCTGAATTAAGTATCATAGGTAGTCATGATCCTCTCCTAGAAAAACTTATAGGAATTGTACGTAGTTGCGGTGTTAAGGATATAGAAGTTCACTGGGTAGGATCATTAGGGGGCTTAGCATCATTAATACTTGGAGAAGCAGATATCGCAGGCATTCATTTACTAGATCCAAGTACCAATACCTACAATGCTGAGTATTTAAAGAGATTTATGTTAATTAGTAAAGCTATTTTAGTTAAGGGATATTTGAGAGAAATGGGATTTGCATTAAGACCTAAATTAGAATTGAATAAAATGGATGAAATTATAGAAATGATGAGGAAGGGTCTTCTAAGAATTGCTAATAGAAATCCAGGCTCAGGTACAAGGGTATTGCTTGAAAACATACTGAGGAGATATGGTATTGATTTCTCTAAAGTTAAAGGATTTGAAACAGAATATAAAACTCATTTCGAAACTATAAGTGCTGTTGCTACTGGTAATGCTGATCTATGCTTAGCTCCTTACTACTTAGCTAAGCTATATAATCTCAATTTCATACACATTACATGGGAACATTATGACTTTGTAATAATGAGGAGCAGATTGAAAAAGAGAGCAGTTCAATTATTTATTGAGACCTTGAAAAGTGAGAAAGAAATGATAAATAGTCTTCCTGGATATAAAGCTCTAAATAATACTGGGGAAAAATAGTGTTATAGTTATCGACTTGGTAATGACTCATTTAACTACTTCTTGCTCTTCGCAATATATATCCTACAGCTATACCAACCACTAAGAGAGCTACACCAATACCTATTGTTGCTCCCCACTCTCTTTCTACTGCAGTTGTTGTAGTTATTATAAGAATTGTTGTTGGAAGAGTCTTCGTTAATATTTCTGTCTTAAGTAGTGTTGTTGCAATTGTCTCGGTCTTTATTATGGTTGTTGTTTCAGTAATTGGCATGCTTATAGTGATTGTTGTTCCAGTTATTGTTAGTGGTGTTACTGGGGTTGTTACTACTATCTTAGCTTGATCTAGTCTTAATAACTCAATTACCTTATCTATAGGTGTTGCTACTATATCATCTACTTTTCCCTCTACTAATTCCACAGTTGTTGGTAGTACATCTCCCTTAATACCTATTTGAGTGAAATATGGTTTTAGGAAGAATGTCAAGGGCATTATTTCACTAACTATGAATTCTTTTAACGATTTCAGTGATGACTTTGTACCTTCAATATCTAATGATGCATTTATAGCTCTGAATCTACCTGTGTCTAATGCTAGACTTACATTTATTAATTGAGTATTATCGTAGACATCTAAATCTACATAAAGCTCAAAGATGCTTTTTGATGGAATTACGGGTTGGAATAGAGGCTTTATAGGTTTTGCAGGAATACCGGGCATAGGTGGTGGGGTAGCTCCTAGTTGTTGGGTAATGAACTGCACTAATTTACTTAGAGCTCCAGAACACTCGGCACTTATCTCCATAAATTTAGTGATATTTGTTCCAAAAGCTAGATACCCCTCAGATTCAAACACTATGTTAGCACCTTTCTCATAATTCTCACCATGAAAACCTAGGAGAAGTCCAGAATCTAATTTATAGAATTCACAGAATGATTTAGCGAAGCATTCTCTAATTCTCTTACCTTCATCCTCCGTGATAAATCCTTGAGAAATTGCAGATTCTATAGCACGGATTATTGATATAGAAATTATTGTATGAATAGTATAGATATTATCTGTGGATTTAATTTCGAATTCTTCAAACTCTACATAGTTTATACCTCTCTCCCTCAATTTATTATTTAGATATTCTTTAGTAGTATTTAGAGGTATTTCTATTTCTGTACCACTAATATTAAATGTAAATTCAGCCACGATCTCTTCTCGATCTTTGTAAGCAGCTATGTAGATATCCTTGACTATTAGTGATATGTTCTTACTTGATAATTTAGCATAACTACTGAACTCAAATACTGCATCACCTCTAACCTCACTATATGTGGAATTACCTGCTCCAGCTAGATCAACTGCTAATAGTATTTCTACCTTGTTAATTAAATCACCTTCAACAAGTTCTGATTTAATTCTTCCCGAGCCTTTGAATTTGTGTATCATATCATATTTATTGATACTACATGTATAGGTTATACCCAAATCCCCTTTAGGAGCATACACAGGCTTAGTTTCAGGACTGAGAGGTATTCTTATTGTAGAGAGTAACTTATAGAGTAACTTTATTGATCCATCAGGATAGACCCATATCTTCATAGATGGTTTAAGTTCTGACTCAGCACTCATAGCTATGGGCATTAAGGTTCCCAGGAACAAAGCTATAGCTAAGAGCAGAGCTAGATTCCTCGTAATCTCACCATTGCGATTCTCTCAAATTTAGTATATATCCTTACCCACTCTTAGACATAACTAAAAGCTTCAGAATTATGGTATAGTACCAAGCTCTTCACTAAATAAAGCTCTTTATGCTTCACGAATTCGAATGAAAGAATACTCATGAAGTATATTCAGTGTAAACGAGTATTCTCACCATATTCTTCGGTCAGTTTAATGAATTAGAATAACTAATATTTTCATAATCTAGCAACATTCTACTCCTTATATAAGGTATCCTTTTATAGAGAAATAAGTGTAGGTTTAGTCAATATATGGTGAATATATTGAAATACAATATGATTGCAGGAGCATTTTTATTAATAATTTTAATAATCACTATGATCAGCATCTTTGAAATGTCTATACCTGTATTTAGTGATGAGATATCTAATATAATGCAATTTACAAAGATTAAAGGATGGATTATTGTATCAAATTCTTCTGGAACTTATAGATTACAGTTTGAATTTAGGTCAAGAGATAATTATATATATTGTAGACTAGCTAATACATATGCTGAAATAAATGTCCAAGGTAAAACAGGCACTATATGCACATCAGATGAGGGATGTTTTACTGTAGAAACTCCTGAGGGAAAGAATGTAGCTGCAGCTCTTGCAGGTCTTTACTGTACATTTGCTATTTTTGCTCTCTTCCCTTATGGAGTAGGAATGACTATATGGGATGAGATAAATAAGGGCAATATGGAGATAGCGAAAAACGCAGAAGTGAACCCTATAGAAGTGCAGATTAATGGTGTATTTAAAAATGGATATAGAATTGAAGCTTTAATTACAGTGAAGGACTCTACAGATATACCCTCTAATCTCAGTACCCAGATAGTTGTTGCTGAAATAGAGCCAGATACATACATAGTTACTTCAGCTCTAATCACGATAGGAACATCCAGTCTTAAAGATGAAATAACTGAGATAGAGTATGAAGGTAAGCAATACATAATAGGGCCGATAAAGCCCATAACAAAATTCATATTTAAACTCTATGAAGAATCTATAGATGAACTAGGTCATGTAACAATTTCGCCCCTTAGTGATGCAGATATTGTAGTTAAGAGAATTAATCCAAGTAATGAATGGTTATTGAAATCTGATTTAAGAGGTGTTGTTAGAGATATTCCTTGGTTTAATGAGACTAGCGGTAAGTATTCTGAAGGAGTATATAAAATTACAGTTAGTAAAAAGTATCAAGGATTGAAACCCATTACGGGAATAGATTCAGAATATGAAGAAAACCCATTCGTTAAGAAATTCGGTACGGATGAGCTATTTCCTGTCAATACCTTATATATTGTTGTTAAGAAAGATGAGAATGGAAATGTTGATATAGGGATAGATCTCGATCGTAAGTGTCTTTCATACCAAGACATTCACATAAGAAACAATGGAACACACATAATACTAGAAGCCACAATTA
>QMXA01000078.1 GCA_003661905.1 Thermoprotei archaeon
ATGGGAATCTAACAATATTTTTCATATAAATAAACCTAACTATTTCACTTCTTCGAAAATTTAGATATATAAATTAATACCAATTAATATAATGTTTATTACATAGCTGATGAGTGAGAAAAATTTAAATATGTTTGCTTCTTACTTTAGGTGAGGTTTAAAAGTGTTATTTGTGGTAATCAAAGAGCTGAATTTTGAGAAAACAAAGGATTTAATTATGACTATGGAAAAACTAAAGCCTGTAGAAGGAGTTAAGATTATTGCAGATTATGTACTAGCTAATGGTAAAGGAGTTGCAATAATTGAAGCTGAGAGTATAGAAGCAGTCTTTAAGCACCTCGCACCGACGGTTCAATTCTTCAAAAGTCTGGAAGTCTCTCCAGCAATGCCATGTAAAGAATTGAGAGAAATGGTACGCGAATTATTCAAATAATATTGTTAAAATACGATATAAATAGTCTCATTAATTTTTAATTCCTAAATACTCAATTACTATATCCAACTTAAGTTATTCTAATTAATCTATGTACTTTTCTACTAGTTGTAAAGGTGATGTATCAGCTCTATGTAGAACTACTAATATTCTCTTCGATTCACTCGTTATGTAAGTAATTACTCTACCTCCAGGTACATCTTTTATATCTATGTTCAAAATCTCAACTTGTTGTATGTGAGGTTTTAAGATAGGGAGTATATGTGCATTGAATAATTCTATTAGACATTTAGAATCAACATCACATTCAAGAAATTCCATAGCATCAGCAGTTATTTCCTTCACGTTGTGATTAGTAACTATGGATACCTTAAGCCAGAAACTGCCTTCGGCTTCTGGAATATTGCGTGACATACATAGATCTCCACAATATACTTTCTCTATCAATATTAAACTTGTCTAATTTAGTTAGTGAAATCAGTAATCAATGTGCTACAATACTTCATCATACTAATTCACCCAGCATATAGTCCGCTCATCAACCTATACCTATTATGCGAAATAACTTATTAAATAAGTACCTTCTTAAATAATACAACCATCACTATCGCAGTAATTACGGCTATTCCCATTAGAAACTCTATGTCCTTTAAAGATATTGCTTTCTCAGACTCTAATTTCATTATAGTACTTGGTGTTGCGGTGAATGTAGAGCTAGAAATAGTTCTGGTTATAGGCTTAGGATTAGTAGTTGTAGTAGTTATCTCATCCCCAATTACATTATTAGGATAAACCTCGCTATACGCCAAAATCTTTGGAGGAATAGTCTCTACATAGAGCTTCTCACTTTCACTTACAGTCCATGAACCATTCTCTTCATTCCAGTGAATAGTAGTAACTATTCACTCTCCATGTTTTAATGTATCTAGTAAATCCACGATGTTCTTTAGATCATTAGGTTCTAAAAGCAATACCTTTAGAGATACTAATTTAGAGAGTTCATTAACTAAACAATCTAGAAGTTCGCTCTCATTCTTTACCGCAAATGCAGATACTACATAGTATGTTCTACTCTTTTCAAATTCTATACCAGGTATTTGTAGTAGCGATGTTCCAAGAGTTTGAAGATTCTCAATGAAATCGGCAGTAATTACTTGTAGACTCATTATAACACCATTTGATATGTACGTATATGTTGTCGCTCCTCTCGGCAGCCCAGTATTTACACTTATGTTTATTGAAGTACCTGGCTTATTCAATAATACACTAATGAGCCTTAACGAATATTTAGTAATTGGTGTAGGAATCGTTGTGGCGGTAGTTATTGTAGGTGTTGTTTTCTGAGTAATTCTATTCATATTTACAGTAATTATTATCTTACATGTATTGATATTAAATTTAATATATAATCTCGCCATACTGATTATCTCCACATACTTATAAGGAATAGTATCGTTGATTAACTCATGGGTAAAGATACGTGTATTTGGTTCTAGCTCTATAGTCTTTATGACTTGTGTAAAGAATTTATTGTGGCTCCATCTATAGACCTCTCTACCTTCTGAGTTAAGGAATGCTACATCGATAAGAGGTTCTGTATATTCAATAGTCACTTTTTCTCTTCCCATATTGTACATATCAATTCCTACTGTTATACGCCAGTAAGTTTCGCTAATTGAAAAACCCTCAAGTGCTCCAGAAATTTCAAGAGTAGAATCTATACCTACTTTTTGTAGAGGTATTCTGTAGCAAATTTTGACCCTAGAGCTTTATCTATATACAAGGTTGTTGAAGTCCCAATTTCTAGTATTTCTTGACTTGCTATACTTATTGAACTCTGTAAAGCAATGATCATGGCTAAAAGAATTACTGGAGCTATGCATTTCTTCATCTCACTACACCAAAGATATCAATAAATATGCTTAAATTAAATCTAAAGATTCGAACATTTAGTTCTCAGCTATATTGGATAGCGTTCACCGAATTTCTCAAGTACCCGATGCTCAAGGATTTTGTACCAATTAGGAACTTCAAGCTCTTTAACCACTCTATCAGGTGTATAGGGTTTTATATCAAGTACGGGCGTTCCATTGAATAAGTCAAGACCTGATACATAAAGATATCTTCCTTCTCTTCTCTTTAATCTAACAATAGTTAATGCTATGGGATTAGGCCTATGTGGAGAGTCAGTACAGAAGACACCTACCTCAGGTACATCATCAATTCTTATACCAAATCTCAATAACCTTCTATGACGAACTTTAAGAACTTTTCTTTGCTCTTCAGAAGTTTTGTGTAGAAATGCTAATAGTATTATATGTGAGAAACCTTCAATTCCCTCTAGACCTGTACTGAATTCCTCGAAAATTTCTACAACACCGTCAACACCTTCCCAAGAATTCTTAATATCTTCATCAGTGTATTGAGTGTGGACAATACCTATGGGCTTAAGACATATTTTATACATAATATCCCCAAGTAACTAGGATATGTACTCTAAAATAATTCTTAATTCATTACTCTATATAGCTAGGGTATTTGAAATTCATTAGCTACATAGTTTTAATGTACTCAGCTAATATTAGTCTAGATTTACCTAATTTTGATAACTCTTCAGTCATTTCCCTAATTACTTTAGCTAATTTCTCACCTTCAGCTGCTGATATGTATTCTAATCGCACTCTTTGAGGCTCTAATCCTAGTGATGTTAATAGATATTTAAGAATTGCAAATCTCTTAGTGCAGAGCTCACTACCTTTCATGAAGTGGCAGTCTTGTGGATGGCATATAGCTAGGAGAACTCCATCATAACCTGATCTAAGTGCTTCAAGGATCATTGCTGGCGAAATTCTTCCACCGCAGGGAACTCTAATAATCAATGCATTAGGTGGGTATTGAAGTCTCATAGTACCTGCTAAATCAGCACCTGCATATCCACAGTAGTTACATGCTATTACTAATATTCGGGGCTTGGGAAACTTCATTATCTAGCACCTCTAATAATTGCTGGAATTATTTGTTCATCTAACCAATGCTTTACCTTAATAGCTTCTGCAGGGCATGCAGCTGAACAGGCTCCACAACCCTTACACATCTCTTCTCTGACTTTAGCTACATATCGCTTCTCCTTCCTTACAAGCTCTATAGCTCCATAAGGACATGCAGCTATACAAAGACCACAACCACTACAGAGATCCTCATCTACGACAGCTACCGAAGCTTCAAGCTCTATGACTTTCTTCGAAAGTAGTGCAAGAGCTTTACTAGCTGCTGCACCTGCCTGAGCAACTGCATCTGGAATATCTTTAGGACCTGAACAGAAACCAGCTATGAAAACGCCATCAACAGCCGTTTCAACTGGGTATAACTTAGGGTGTAGTTCGAGAAGGAATCCGTCAGGGCCTCTTGGAATTTTTAGTATCTTCGCTATTTCCTCAGTACCCTTACTCGGTACTACAGCTGCTTCAAGAACTACAAGATCGACTACAATCTCCAATACTTCATCAAGTACTTGGTCATACACTTGAATTCTTATACTACCATCAGGAAGTTCCTCAATATCCCCAGGTTTACCTCTGATTAAAATTATTCCCATATCTCTAATTCTCCTATAGAACTCCTCGTAACCTTTTCCAAAAGTTCTCATGTCTTGGTAAATTATGTAAACATCTGTTTTGGGCATGTGTGATTTTATGTACCAAGCATGTTTAACGCCAGCAACACAACCAATACGACAGCAATATGGAACTCCTGCAGTGATATCTCTAGATCCTACACAGAGAATTATGGCTATTCTCTTAGGTTCTTTACCGTCACTAGGTCTTATTATGTGTCCATGTGTAGGTCCTCTTGGATCTACTAATCTTTCAAGTTGAAGCCCTGTAATTACATTGGAGTACTTGCCATATCCATAGTCTTTGAGAAATTCTTTATCTATGTAGTCATAGCCTGTTGCAATTATTATTGCACCAACATCTATTTCTATTATCTTTTCTTTTTGGTCATAATTTATGGCGTTTGCTGGACATATTCTTTTACAAACTTTGCAAATACCCTTTTGGAAATAAAGACAGTGATTAGGATCTATTACCGGTACTTTAGGTACAGCTTGTGGAAATGGTATGTATATGGCTTTTCTCTTACCTAAGCCTTCATCAAATTCACTAAATGCTCTGCCTGGACACTTCTCAATACACAGACCACAGCCTGTACATTTTTCCTCATCAACATATCTGGGTTTCTTCAATATTTTTACATGGAACTTGCCAATTCCGCCATTAACTTCTATAACTTCGGAGTATGTCAATAATGTTATATTTGGATGTTGAGATGCTCTAACCATTAATGGTGTTAATATGCAAGGAGAGCAATCTAGTGTTGGGAATGTTTTATCGAATTTAGCCATTTTACCTCCTATACTTGGCTCCTTCTCAACTAAGTAGACTCTATAACCAGCATCAGCTATGTCTAATGCAGCTGTAATTCCAGCAATACCAGCACCAATAACTAGAACAGAGGGTAGAACTTCAACTCTTCTTCTTGTTAAGGGTTCAAGTCTTTTCGCTCTTTCAATACCCATCTCAATAAGTTTAATGGCTTTCAAAGTTGCCTTATCTTTATCACTATGAACCCATGAGCAGTGTTCTCTAATATTAACCATCTCCAATAAATAGGGACTTAGCCCTGATCTCTCAAGAACTCTTCTAAAAGTCTCCTCATGCATTCGAGGTGAACAAGCTGCAACAACAACTCTATTAATTCTGTATTCCTTTATATCTTTCTCAATAAGCTCTTGGCCAGGATCAGAACACATATATATGTAATTCCTAGCAATTACAACTCCAGGTATTTTCGATACATACTCAGTAACTCTTTCAACATCAATAACACCTGCTATATTAGTTCCGCAGTGACATACGTATACAGCTATTCTCGGTTCTTCAGACATAATTAAACCCCCATGTGTTTCGGGGGTAGTTTCCTAAGAACTTCACGGTTAAGGACCCTCTTTTCACTTCTTTAGTATCTTATCTAGTACTTCATCTATGGGACTTTGATTAAGATTAAGTCCTAGATCTTTTACATCGAATTCCATTAGAAGTCCAAGAATTTGTTGATAGTACATGACTGGTATTGGTCTAGGCTTCCCCATATATTTTAGAACTGATTGTTGCCTAGCATCTAACATCTCCATGCAGTATGGACATGTAGTTGTCATTAGCTCTACTCCTATTTCATTGACTCTACTAATTTTTCTAGCAGCTAGTTTAAGTCCTAGCTCTGGATCTATGGCCATTAATGTAGCTCCACAACATAGGAGTCTTCCTGGATAATCTTGCTCAGCTCTAAACCCTATTGCTTCAATTATATGTTCAAACTTTGAAGGATCTTTCGAATCATCAAATCCACCGAATTTACTGGGTCTTATTGCATGACATCCATAATGTGCAGCTACTTTCAAATCTATACCTCTTGAGAACTTCTTAAGAACTTCAACACCTACAACATCATGGAAGAACTCTATTGGA
>QMXA01000079.1 GCA_003661905.1 Thermoprotei archaeon
ACCTGTATACTCAGCATACAATTCCCTTACTTCATCATATAGATCTATTGAATGATAGCGATTAATTTTGTGAATTACCTGAATTGCCTCCTGTAAAACTTCTTTTGGAGGTGGTAGAGGAGCTTCATTCTGATTGAGAAGTATGACCATTGCCCACTCCACTATTCAGATATGAACTTTTATAAAACAGTATAGTCCTTCTCTAAACCATGAATTACTAGCCATAATGTTTTAAATCTAAGCTTTGTATTTAAGCGAGGTAACATTGGGGCCATTACCATGAAAGCCCGGAAATTAAGGCTTGCCCTAATACTAATGCCCTATACCTTCATAGCATTGCTTCCAGTAATTAACGTAGCTAGAATTAGTGTTTTTGGAATACCTTTCTTATGGTTTTGGTCATTTCTATGGGTAGTCTTAATAACTATCATAATCACAATCCTTTATCTAATAGAGATTAGGGAGGGAAGGAAAGGTGTATGAAGCTTTAATTGCGTTAAGCATTGTTCTTGGATGGCTAGGAGTAACTATTGCTACAGGGTTCTATACCTCAATAAAGTACCGAAAGAAGGGGGCTGAACTCTGGTTTGTAGCTGGAAGAAAACTTGGATTACTTATTCTATGGCTTAGTCTTGGTGCTAATATCTATAGTGCCTATACATTCTTAGGACTGCCTGGGTACGTTATTAAGGAAGGAGCGAAGGTATTAGCAATCCTTGTCTACGGTCAACTTTCCTACATACTAGCCTACTTAATAACCCCTAGAATTTGGTCTGTTGCTAAAGAAAGAGGATATATGACTATATCAGATTTCTTTGAAGATCGTTATAATAGCAAGCTATTAGGAGCTTTAACAGCCATTATAGGAGCTCTTTTCAGCATTCCATACATACAGCTACAAATTCAAGGTGTAGGATATATCATTGATGTAGCTGGTTATGGAATGTTAGATCCATTCATCTCTAAACTAGTTGCTTTTGGACTAATAGCGATATTCACAATACTAGGTGGAATGATTAGTGTTGCATTAATAAACGCATTGCAAGGAGCATTAATGCTCTTTGCTATTTGGAGTATAGGACTTCTTGTACCATTTATTCATTTTGGAGGTATCTCAAACCTCTTTAATACAATTCAAAATACTAAACCAGAACTCCTAACAATGACTCCAAATGCAGTAGTATGGGGAGTTACAACTATGATAGCTGCTTCACTAGGCTTCTGGATGTGGCCTAATAGAATGCAGGGAATATTCACAGCTAAAAGTACTGGAACCGTTAAGAGGAATTCCTTCTTACTATCATTCTTTCAAATATCTCAAATACCAGTAATTATCATAGGACTAACAGCAGCAGCTCTTATTATGATAGGAAAATTAGCCTTGCCTACAGGGCCTGATGGAAAACCTATCTATGACTATGCACTTATGGCTGTTGTAAGAGCAACATTTCCATCATGGATTGTTGGGTTTATTGGTGCTGGAGCTGTAGCTGCAGCAATATCAACAGCAGCAGCATTGTTACATACTAGTGGAGCATTATTTGCTAGGAATGTATATCAGAAGACATTTAGAAGAAGTGCAGATGAGAGACAATTAATGATAGCTGCTAGAATATTTACTGCAATTATAGCTCTTACAGCACTAATACTGGCAATTTTATCACCACGATTAATAGTGTACTTACTGCTTACAGCATATGCTGGAGTAACACAGTTCTTTCCAGGAGTAGTTCTAGGGGCTTGGACAAAGGAGAATCTTAGAAAACCCATAGTCCTAGGACTCATAGCTGGTGTAGTTACAGTCATTATAACTAGAGGAATAATGAAAGATCCACTAAATATCTATGGTGGATTCTGGGGTTTAATCGTTAATCTTGTAGTGGTCTTTTTATCTAGAGCTATATTGAGGAAATTATAACCTCTTAAGTATACTTCGAGCATAATCTAGACTGCGATTTATAAGCTCATTTATAGAACCTAAGTAGTTCTCAGGTCTAAGGATTTGCTTAAGCTCTTTCTCTGTTAGGTATTTTCTAATTAGTTCATCGTTTTTGAGAATCTCTTCGAATTCCTTACCTTCAGAGATGGCTTTCCTAGCTAAATACATTAAGTGGTTATAGGCAATGTTACGCGCAATTCCTTTATCAATAACTAGACTTATCATAACGGCTTCAGCCATATTAACTCCTCTTAATAATTTGAGATTCTTTTTCATATTTTCTGGATATACCTTTAGATTTTTGAGAACAGAGATCATGGAATTGAGCATCTCATCTATGATCATTAATGTATGTGGTATAACTATTCTCTCTGATGAACTATTTGTCAAATCTCTTTCATGCCATAGTGGAATATTTTCTAGCGCTGTTATTACTAGAGATCGAAGTACTTTAGCAAGACCTGATATCCTTTCACATATTACAGGGTTTTGCTTATGAGGCATTGTACTACTACCCACTCTACTCTCTACACTTTCAGCTAATTCTAAGATCTCAGGTCTCATGAGCTCCCTAATCTCTAATGCTAATCTATCAAGTTGAGATGCTAAGATTGCTAACGTAGTTATAAGTTCTGCAAATCCATCTCTAGGAGCAATCTGTGTTGATATTATGTGTGGTTCAAGGCCCAGAATCTCCAATGTATATTTCTCAACGAGTAAACCTTTATCTCTCCAAGCAGCCATGGTTCCTACAGCGCCAGAGATCTTCCCTCTAACAACTCTCTTCTCAACTTCGCAAATTCTTTCATAACTTCTTGAGAATTCATAAACATAGTTAGCCAGTTTAAAACCTAGCGTTATCGGTAAAGCATGCTGGCCATGTGTTCTACCTATCATGATTAGATCTCTGTATTTATTTACGAGAATCATTAATATCTCTATCAATTCTCTTAGCTTGGATTTTACGATGCTTAATGCCTCTTTAAGAATAAGTGCCCAAGCTGTATCTATAATATCATTACTAGTTGCTCCAATATGAAGGTACTTACTCGCTTCACCTAATTGCTCTGATAACATTGTTACAAGAGCCATAACTTCATGTCCTAGTTCTCTCTCTAATTTCTCTAACTTCTCGGTTGAGACATCGATACTTAATCCTTTAACTTTTTGAACAATATCTCTAGGTATTAAACCTGCTTTTGCAAGTCCCAATAGGAGAGCTATTTCAACACTAATCATTTTCTTGATGAAATTCTCACGACTTAATAAAGCTCTCATACTGCTTGATCCATATCTCCATTCAAGAGGACATATAGTACTATCTCTAAGCATTCTACCCCCAAATCCTATACTTATTTAAAATATAATTAATTACATTTCTGAAGGGTATAGTGATAGCTACTTTAGAAATAAGTATAATTCAGATATTCTTTACGAACTTGCTCTTCTACGTCTCATAATTATTAATGAGGTGACTACAGCTACAGTCCCAGCAGCTCCACCAACTATGATGTAAATTAGAGGTGGTTCCAGTAATATTAGTAATGGATTTTTAGGTACTAATTCTATATTTGAATCAATAAGTTCCACTTTTACATTTATTTGTGAAAGTCCACTACTACCACTAGCTTCAAGTTTCTTTAGTAACCCTGTATTTGTATCATATACCGCCTTAATGGTGATATTATCCTGCGTCCATTCAATTATACCACTTGTTGGGAGCTCTGATGGATTGTAGTATGTTGATCCTCTTTCAGTACTATTCCAGTGAATTATTCGATCAGGTATTTCTTGTCTTACTTGCTCTTCTAATCGTTCCTTTAACTCCTCTGGTGTAGCTTCTATAGTGCAATCCTCTATCTCAGCTCTTACTGCAAAATAGTCATTTGTAGAATTAATAACTGTGTATTTAATTATATTAACTACTTTAAAGTGATATTCACCTCCAAAGAAAATTCCAGAGCTCTCAAATTCAGTTCTATACTTAAACCATGCTCCTTCCCTAGCCCAATTAAGTTGTTCTGCAACGGAAACATATATACAGAGAATAAGACTTATCAACAATAATGATAGAGCTATTGATCTACTTATCCTAATCAAGACCATACATCTCCGTTCTTCAAGAGCCTACTACATATATAAAACTTTATGCAAGTCCATCAGATAATGATAATTAAATATATGAGTACCTTGCCTATGAATTCTCATAGATTTAGAGATTTACATTTGAAATGCATAGATATGTTACCTGTTTCTATTACTTACATTGGTTTAATGCTTATGTATTTCTTCACTCCATGTAGATATATAGTTAGATATATTAGCATAGCAATTACGCTCATAACCATGTCTATATATTTATTTACATAAGCAATTAGTACTTCATACAATAGTTCTCTATTGGTATGTTTATTGGGATAATAGGTTGTGCTAAATTCGGTATAGTAGATATAAGCATTAACCCTATAATTCTAGAAATCCAAGTACCAGCTATACCTCCAAGAACTCCATAACCGAGGAGAACCCATTTATTTTCCCATGCAAATTTCTTAATACATGCCTTCTTTTTCATAGTACTACATGTAACTATAGATGGTACAAGAACTGATAGAGCAAAGACTAAAATACTAAAGCTAAAGTATAAATTATCCCTAAATACATAGATATGGAGAATAGAGTTATGCTAGTACTGCTAGGTTCCTTAACAACAGTTGATATAGCTAAAGAAACTATAGGAATGATTAAGGGTATGGAAAGAACTTGAAAAGTCTTCACAATAATATATCTCCAATTAACATTCTTCACATCAAGACCATAGACTATGTAGAGAATAAGGCTAAATGCAAGAATAATTAAGGAGATCGAAGGAGGTATATAACTAGCTAGTACTAAGAAATAACCATATCTCTTCCAAAAGAAGAATTCAATAAATAACTTAAGAAGATACGAATATACATAAGAATTAATAGGGACAAAAATATTATCATCGGAGTAATTTTCAAAAATCTCATCTATCCCACCTTAAATTAATTATACCCTATATCACTTCTACCATAGAAACCAACATAATCCTCACTCCCCTCTGGAAAGTCACTGAAGCTCCGTAGATGTATTATAGCAGGTGTCTTAAATACATATGTAACAGATTCTGAAGTACAAATTACAGCATCAAAGTACAGGGTATAATCACCTCCTTGTGATATTGATCCCAGGTTTGCTTCAAGTCTATATTCTCCATATTTAGGAGTATTCCATCCAGGATCATAGATATATTCAATAACTGTATAGCCATTTTCGGAGTACCATGTTGTTGAGTCACCGATTTAACTCCTTGAAGTATTGTAAAGAATAATCCGGCAACAAATATCCCTGCTGAAACTGGAGTATGGAATAGATACTATACCGAGTAGACTAAGACTCTCCAAACCAGTAGCCAGGAGGTAATGAGCTGTAGCAGCAAGCCCTATAGCTTCCTCTATAACGGAACTATAGTCGTTCTCTATTTTATAACCACCAGCGCTCAGAGTAAGTGGTAATTCACTTGGTATGTATAGCCTTATCTTGATAGTACCTGTATGGCAGTTATAGCACCCTTTATCTATGGAAGCCTTAAGGGTTGTTCTAATTGGAGCCGGATTCCCGCGTAATGTTGCTTTAGGCTCCATAACTAAGCTAATCCCTGCAACACGTGCATATCCATAGTAATTATTTGCAAATACCTTAGCAAAAGGAGTTATGAATTCTACCCAACTTACGCTCTCTGGATCCCATACCTCTGGTGCATATAGAGCATCTATAGCTACATCATAGTATGCATATACGTCTGGCAAGTTCAGTGTGTGTTCGATTGTAATGTAACTTTCTGAAGTCCATAGGTTATTAGGTATTAAGTATGATAAACCTATTGTAAAGTTAATTTTCTTAGAATGACCTGGATTTGTATATTTACTTAGTCTAACGTAATGCTATTTACTTGACTTTCTGTTGCTATGTCAATAACTTTGATCTTAACT
>QMXA01000080.1 GCA_003661905.1 Thermoprotei archaeon
CTATATGAAAGAACGTAGATTCAACAGCATATCTCTTAATTAACTCATCTGATACATACTTCTGTAGCAATGATTTGAATAAGTAGTACCTACTTCTAGCAACAAGAATTCTCTCTAATAATGGTATGAAAACTCCTGTAATGTTAACTCGATGTCTGGATAGAATATTAGCAATTGTCCTTAAACCATGTGTATTGAGTAAATCAATAATTCTATTAACTAAACTCCACAAATCACTCAAGTCTACACCCAAGAATATCCTAGTCCGAGTTAATTAAAAGAAGCTAAGCTTCTGAGTAAATTAAGTTAGTTAGGAACCTACAAGACAAGTGAAGTGATATATGGAGTATTATTACAGCTTTATCTTAATAAAGAGCTTCAAATTTAAATTATCTAAAATTCACTAATGTTTAACAATATAGATCCATAATCGAAGCTTTACGTAGCGATGGGGAATGTGCTTTATCTTATCCATAGCCTTTTAATTCCTACTCTATCGAAGTCCTCATCCTCAGTTGCTATTGCTTGTAGCCCATAATTCTCTATAGTTGCTACATGAATTGAGTCTGAGGGTTTAAGCTTATACTTAGCCATGTACTCTTTAGCTCTTAAATACTCATTCAATCCTATAGGTAATACATCAATATATGGTAGAACTGCTCTATCTATGAACTCTATAGTGTCTTTTACAGATACTTCGTATTTCCTCTTAGATACGTATATTGTTTCATCTAGAGCTATTATATTGGTATATAGTTCATGGTTTAGTAATAAGTTAAGCCAGAAATCCTCAATAAGCCTAGCTTCTTCCTCAGATACTCTAACATTTAGATATATGAGTAAGCTAGCATCAACAAAAACTTTCAATACTCAAACTCCTCTTCTAAATCAACTTTAGCTAAATCCCCTAACTTAGCTTCTCTACCTCCTACTCTTTTTCTCCTCTCTCTAATCCACATTAGAATTTCTCTCGGATCCTCAATTCCTCTTAGTATCAATTTATCATCTTCAGGCTCCAATATAGCATAACCTCCCTCCTTTATTTTATAAGCTTCTCTGAAGATCTTAGGTATGATAATCTGCCCTTTAGGACCTACCTTAACCCTAAGTTTAACCATGAGTTTCACCAAGTATAACTATTAGATAAACTATTTATACCTTACCGTAAAACTGCTGCTAACTTACGATTAAGGAGAAGTACTTAGATCCAGATTAGTTAAATCCATTATGCGCTTTATAGTATGTCATAACTACTTTCTTAAATCATTGGACTTAATATAGAAACTTAGAAAAAGTAGTATTAATGAACTGAATTACAGTGATGGGAATATGAAGTATATTGTGCATATCAATGTCTAGTCCGGATCATTATTATTTTACTCAGTACTTATTTAGGGCATGAAGCCCTAAGACATATGTTTACATTATTTAATTAGTTGTATATCTATATCTATTGTTCTTTTCACTACTTCTTCTCTTTTCTTGAAGTCTTCATCTACTGTTATCAGGGTTCTTACTGCTACTCCCTTCTCCTTCATTAATTTTATATATGCTATGTGTAGTAGGTCTAATGTTTTTAACTTTAGTATTGGTGATAACTGGATGGTGTTTATTGCTAGTTTATGTACTTTATTGAGTAGTGGTATCTTTACATAACCATTTATACTTTTGTATTGTAGTTTGAATCTTTTGAGAATGTATAGTAGTAGTGCTGCAATAGATAGCTCCTTACTCAATCCAAGCATGTTAGCTATACTTGATAAAACTTCATCTCTTCTGGAGATAACACTAGCTAGCTCCATAAGCACTAGCTCCGATATCACTTTAGGTTCTTCAGATTCCAGAACTTCTCTAGCAATTCTTTGCCTAGGATCTAGAGAGTCCAGTGCAGCAATAATTACACTAGTATCAATATACCTCATTACTAAAACCTCTCCCTTTCCTTCAAAAACTCCTTCAATACTCCATCAAGCTTTATTGGAATATCCCCAATCTCCTTCTCCTTCTCAAAGAGCTTATCAACAGCTCTAACAACTTCAACCATACCTCCCAAACTACTAATACCAATCCTTATCAACTCCCTCAAAGCTTCACTTCTAGATCTATAAACTCCTAACTTTATCAAAAGATCAATGAATGACAATATCTCATCATCAAGTCTTATAGGTACTACCTGTGTATTCATAATACTCCCAATAACACGTATACGTATACGTATATAAATACTTACTTCACCAAGAATTCACTTATTTAACTCAATTTGGTAGGAAGATTCATCAATAACCATACTTATAAGTAATAAATAACAATCATGAATAATCTTGAAAATGAAACTAAGAACTAATCTAATTACATGTGGAATGAAAATAATTGATTAATTAATACCATTTATAGGAAGTGACTAGGTATAGTTCAATACTAAGCTTATGAGCTTATGTGAGTTAAGAAAATCTATGGTGATTTATGCTTAGTTCATTGGCTTGCTTTACGGTCATCTATTAGGGTTTTTTATTGTGCTGCCTTTTTATGAATTACTTATTTATTACCATATTCTAAGTACTCCTAGTAATAGTCCTATTAGTGCTGATATTGATAGTGGGATTAGTGGGTGTATTTTGAATACTGACACTGAGACTATCATAAAGATAATTATTGATGCTATTGCTGTTATTTGTGGTATTTTTGGTAGTGTTGTATATACTCCCTTTGCCATTGTAATTAGTGCTAGAATTATTAATCCTATAATAGCCGCTTTCAAACCATTCAATACTGCTTGGACAAGTCTATTAGTGATGTAAGCTGTAAGTGCATAAGCTATTAAAGATACTATTGTGAATGGTGGTAGTATAACAGCTAGAGTAGCTATGAAAGCACCTAATGGACCTGCAAGTTTGAAACCAACATAAGTAGCAGCATTAACAGCTACAGGCCCTGGTGTAGAACCAGCTATAGCAACTAAATCTAAATACTCAGACTTAGTCATCCACTTTGCTTCCTCAACAATTTCCCTCTCAATAATAGGTAGTATAGCCCAACCACCACCAAAACCAACAATACCAACTTTAAGAAATCTGATAAATAACTCTAAAAGCAGTGGAAGCCCCATAACTCCTACCCTAGACGTTTTTATACACACTATACACAGAATGTTATAAAGATTTCCAAATTCCTATCATATATTCAAAATGATTGTATCAATGAATATTGATTTTAGAAATACTTAGAATTTTTAATTTACTATGATTTCAGTGTATGAAGTGTTATTCTAATGTACCTTTGATACCTGCAATTCCTCCCTTTCTCCACTCATTTATCTGGAATGCTTTCTTAATAGCTTCTCCAAGAGCTCTAAACGCTGATTCCCAAGCGTGGTGAGGGTCTTCGCCATGTATTAGGTGTATATGTATTGTAGCACCGAACCCCTGTGATAATCCTTCGATGAAAGCTATTAGGTCTCTTGACTTAAGATCTTCAACTGATTCAGTATTTGACCCTCTACACATAGTCTGAACAAATGTATTGCTCCTACCTTCAATACTTATAACCGCTAAGGATAGAGCTTCATCAAGTACTGAGAAAGCACTGCCAACACCATTTAACCCCCTATCCATTCTCACCTCATAAAGTACTCTAAAAGCTCTTCCTAAAGTGATTCCAGAATCTTCGGCTATGGTATGTGTCAATATTCTCGACTTCAAACACTCCACTACAACACCTATACTCATACATGCAAACCAAGCAAGTTCCTCTATCATATGATCGAGAAAATGCTTACCTGTTGAAATCCTCAATTCCTTCCTCTCTAGAGATATTTCAGCTAATACCTTTGTCTCAGTCGTAGCTCTAGATACTCTAACGTAATTAGGTGATTTTTCCTCTATGATAACACCTAACTTCACTATTTAAAACGCCTCTATTGGTGTCTTGAGGATTTCTTTATTTATTCGAATCTAACTTCTACAGCATTTATGTGTGCACTAAATCCCTCATACTCTGCTAATGCTCTTAGAGCATCTCTGAGAGATGCAAGTCCCTCCTTAGTAAGTTTCTCAACAGTTGGTCTTTTCAGAAATACATCAACACTTAAACCCGAAGTCCACTTTGCAGTACCTCCAGTTGGTAGTATGGCATTAGGTCCGAGCATGTAGTTTCCTGCTGTGATCGGGGTATATGGTCCAATACATATTGTTCCAGCATTCTTTATCTTCTTAAGAGTTTCTTCAGGGTCTTTAGTATGAATAACCAGGTGTTCAGGCGCATAGTTATTGACGAAATCTATAGCTTCCTCAATAGTATCTGTTACTACTATGACACTATATCCCCTTTCAATGGTGCTAGCTATGAATTTCCTACTCTTCTCAGATAATCTCTCATACATCCTCATTATTTCGTCTTTTACGCGTTTCGCTAACTCTAATGAATCTGTTACTAATACACCTGCCGAATCAGGTCCATGCTCTGCTTCAGAAATGACATCAGCTCCAACAAGTTTTGGATCTGCGGAGGAATCTGCAATAACCATTCCCTCACTAGGTCCTGCTGGTAAATCTATCTTTACATCTTTCTGTACCAGTAGCTTTGCTGCAGTTACGTAAGGACCTCCTGGGCCTGCTATTACATCTACTGGCTTAATAGTCTCAGTACCATAAGCTAAAGCTGCAATAGCATGAGCTCCTCCCATTTTGTAAATTTCCTTAACCCCGCATAGATCAGCCGCAACAATAATAGCATCATAAAGAGTTCCATCCTTTCTAGGAGGACTACAAAGAGCTATACGCTTAACACCAGCTACCTTTGCTGGTACAGAAGCATGTATAACAATACTTGGGAGAGGATACTTACCTGCTGGAATATATAGCCCAGCACTCTCCACAGGGATAACTAGCCTTCTAGCCTCAATACCAGGACCTATTAATACTCTCTGCTCCTTAGGCAATTGCTCCTTATGGAACTTAGTGAGGTTATTTATTGCAATCTTTATAGCTTCAAGAACCTTTGGATCTAGTCTATTGTAAGCATTCTTTATCTCATTCTCCGAGACCCTGATGTCTTCAGCTTTCTCAAATTTAACACCATCAAACTTCTCAATATAATGTAGTAGAGCCTTATCTCCATTTTTTCTAACATCATTTATGATGGGCCTTATTCTCTCCATAATTTCCTCTAGTTCTTTCTTACCTCTTCTAAGAATGTGACTTATTTTTTCTTTAGAAGCTTTCTTAAGTTCTATTATCTCAATTTCCACAATATCACCATTTATCTTATTTCTCTAAGAGAAATAAATTTTCATGTGACTCTATTCTAGTTAGATAACACAGGATTGTGCTTAGTACATTCCTAAGTAGTGCTTTCTTACATCAATACTGTTAAGAAGTTCTTTACCTTTGCCTTCTAAAACTATTCTACCATTTTCTAGAACATATGCTTTATCTGCTATACTTAAAGCTAATTCTATGTTCTGCTCTACAAGAACAATAGTTAATCCCTTTCTATGCAATTTATCTATTATTTTATAAACTACTTCAACAACTTTAGGTGCTAAACCAAGTGATGGTTCATCAAGCATTAGGAGAGATGGATTGCTAATTAACGCTCTAGCAATTGCAAGCATTTGAGATTCGCCACCGCTTAGAGTCTTAGCTAGGTTATTCTTTCTCTCCTCTAATGCTGGAAATATCTTGAATATTTCTTTAACTCTTTCGTGGAATCCATGTCTATTTACATAAGCACCCATTTTCAAATTCTCTAGTACTGTTAGGTTAGGGAATATTCCTCTACCTTCAGGTACATGAGCAATTCCCATTCTCGTTCTCTTATGAGGTGGAACATTTGTTATGTCTATGCCCTTGAATAATATCTTCCCGGAATAGGGTTTTATGAGTCCTGATATGGTTCTTAGAAGAGTTGTTTTACCAGCTCCATTAGGTCCTATTA
>QMXA01000081.1 GCA_003661905.1 Thermoprotei archaeon
AAAGCCGGGCTTAGACCATAAGTGATATGGTTTTCTCTATCAATTATTACTGCAATTTGTACATCGAAAGTTTTATCAAGTAATTTAAAGAATCCAGCCTCAACACCCACTCCTTCATCTGCTTCACTTATTTCCTTAATTGCTTGTTTGGCCCTATTTATTGCTCCTCTTATGGTTTCTTCAAGACTTAGTGGCTGTGCTGAGACCCCACTTTCAACTTTTACACCTATGACTTCTACGTCTTTATGTAATAACCTTTTATAAGCTCTCTCAATTCCTTTAATTTTTGAGGGGTTTGTGGTACCAGCAGCAATCTTCAAAACCTCCACCCAGTACTACTTAGTGAAGAAGCATTTAGCTCTACTGACTAAGCAGTAATGTGATGAATGCTGGGATCTGAAGTGTGATGAGGCTGAGCTACTCTGATGGGTGAATAAGTATTGAAAGCTATAATGATAGATCTTGATGGAACGCTTGTTGAAAGTGAGAGAGCTTGGCTAAGCACATTCCTAAAGGTTTATAAAGAGCTTTCAAGCCTCTCAGGACTCGATGTTAATGAGATAATCAACATTATAAGGTCTTATAGATTTAAGCTCATTAGAGTAAGCGATCCACGAGCTTTTGACTGGGATTATATATTGAGAACTGTATCCTCCAAATTAGGAGTGAGAACTGATTTCTATATAGAAGAGGAGGCACCTAGAATTGCTCAAGAAACAAAGCTTGTTAAAGGGGCTATTGAGACTCTAAAACAACTTAGACAACTTGGCTTTAAGATAATTATAGGGACTAATGGTAATTGGAAGTATCAGAGATACATACTTAATCACCATAGACTCATAGATATTGTTAATGAGATTAGAACTTCAGATATGGTTGGATGTTTAAAGAATAATCCGAGGTTCTTTAAGGGAATAGATATTTCTGTAGGTGATCATATAGTGTTTGATGTACATTACCCAAGGATATTTGGTCTCAAAGCCATCTTGATAGGGAATTTTAGAAAACATCTAACAACAGCTAAGCTTCTGGGCATAGATAAGTTAGAGAAACCTTCAATAGCTATAAGGTCTATTCATGAATTGCCTAGAGCTATATGTAGTATATTGGGTACTTAAACTAGTGGGAATTCATGACCACATTTAGGACATTTAACATAATTACACGAAGTCCTAGTAGTAAGCACAGGACAACCCATACAGGAGTAAGCTCTTGCGTATGAAATATCAAACCTAAAGCCACAGCGAGGACATCTCACTATCACACTTACTCCCTTTCAAGAACTTAGATTCTGATCTTTTTAGGTTAATCCTAATAAATTCTAACTCTAGTATCTAAGAAAAGGGTAATTGCCTAATAAAAACTACGCTAAGAATTGAATTGATGGTGACACTTTGAAAATATCACCAAGAACATCTATAGTGATTTCAAGTATTATAAGCTGTATATTGATATTCATTATTGTGTATGTATATACGAATGGAAAACCTGGTGTAATAATTGAGGTTCTAGGTAGAGCCTATATTCCGTTGATAGTATTAGCTATATCTATAAGAGCACTCACTCCTATTGTGCATGGTTTATCATGGTTTCTAGCTAATTACATCTGTAAAGTAAAGATAAGTGTTAGGGATGTTATTGAAATTACTTTAGCTAGTTTATTTGCTGAATACTTAATACCTATTGGTGGTGCTACAGAAGTAGCTAAAGCCACTTTCTTATCACTTAAAACAGGAGTTGGTTTAGATTTAGCTGCTACTACAATAGCTCTCCATAGACTATCCACATCGCTTGCAATGTTTACAGTAACTTTCGTATCTATACTAAGTCTCTTAGCAATTGGCGCTCTTCACTGGACATTAAGTGTAGTAGCCCTAATTTCCTTAGGTATGGTTTTACTTAATGCTATTTTGTTCTTGATAATTCGTTATAAGAAATTCAGAACTTTTTTGCAAAGACTAAGTATTAAATTGAGGCTTATTAGTAGTACTTCATATACGGAGCTCCCTTCATTAAGTTTAAGAGAATTCTTGCTCATGTTCTCCTTATCATTAATTGAGCGCTTTTCAGTAATAATAGCGGCATTACTTGTATCAAAAGCTCTAGGATTGGAATTACCTTTTCCATTAATCGTAATAATATTTGATTCAATAAGAGTCATTGTATGGCTTCTACCCCTCATAACTCCGGGATGTATAGGTATTATCGATCTATTACAAGTCTCCATATTGAAGACATTGAATATATCCGAAAGCTACATGGCTGTGCTAGTGCTCGCAGTAACCTCTATAACACTTATATCAAATCTACCTATAATGAGCTACGCAGCTTTAAGAGTCTATGGAGCTAGTTTAGATAAAATAGTGAATCTTATTAGAAGTGCTAAAGGTAAGAAACTATGAAAAGTGAGGTGATTAAGAAAGTGAGTATGCTCATTAAGAAATTCTTGATTTTCTTGCTTATGATATCACTACTTAACGCATATAACTATGCTCTTTCTACAGGAGAGAAGCTACCTCCTTATGCTTCTCCAGGTATTTACATTACCTATGAAGCTATAATCCCTTCAAAGAATGGATCAATAGTGAGAAATGTCAGATATGAAGTTCTAAGTATTGAAGCCGTTAATGAGACCATGACTATAAGATTAACTATTGTTCAAAATAAGTCAATAGTTAAATCAGAGATTTATAAAGACAATATATTCTTACCAGTACACTTTCCCGCCATAGACCCAAGGCTTCTGACAAAGACATATACTAGACCTGGTTTCTTAGGTTTTCAAAGAATAGTATTTGAAGACTCCGTAATATTAGTTTCAAATTCTAAAACTTTCAAGACATTCAAATATAGGATTATTAATGATCCATATAATACTACAGTATACATAGATATAGACATGGGCATTCTCGTAAAGATCTTTGATGTGAAAGGATTTGTAATGATTGTAAAGAATACAAATATTAACATTACTAAGACTGTAACAAGTACTCCTACAAAAACTAGTGAAATAACAACTACTGAAGGGGTATTTAACACAAACTTCATGGTCATGATATTCGTAATAGCAGGTTCCATGCTTGGCATTATAGCTCTTATTATACATAAGCTCATGAAGAAATAATGATTATATTCTTCAAAATTCGTGTAAGGTACCAGGGATAGAGAATCATTGTCCCAAGAAGTAATATAATTCTCCTTTACCAAGTTTCATTACTTATTCATTAATGAGAAGAATGCTGCAAAGTTATCCTCAACTTTTCTCAATCTATTTCTAAACATTTCAGCAGTCCTTTCTTCAACCTTCTTGCTAATAGATAGTAGTGTCGTTATCTTAGATAATACTTCTTCGAATCCTTCTCTACAGGGTCTTCTCCAAGCTAATGGAGTATTTATAATTAGAGGTATCACTAAATGTTCAACATATACTTCAGCAACTGGACATACACGAAGACATAGACGACAATGAATGCAGTTGCTCGAATTAACTACTGGTTTATTCTTCACTGATATAGCTCCAACTAAGCATGATAATTCACAATTCTTACATTGTTGACATGCAATCCATCTAATTAATAGTTTCAGAAGATCCATACAATTCTCAAAGTCTGACTCTGTTTTGAACATTAGAATCAAATCCTTACCACGTATTTCAGCTTCAGCATTATGATCTAATTTAATGCTCAGTACTCCCTTGGAATTTCTCTTCACTTCTTTAATTCCTAGAATTGGAAGTTGTGCTTCTACAGCATTATGTGGTATTTCATTTTTAAAAGTTACATGTATGTACTCCTCTCTAGAATCAATATGATCAATTATATTTTCTATCCATAATTCATACGTACTTCTCCATTCATTGGTTATTTCAGGAGATCCTAATTTTCTAGATATGACCTGTTTATGTCTTGCAGGAGCAAGCCACCTCCATAATCCATATTCAATCCATACTTCTTTATTTACTCCAAGTTTTTCGCTCCATTTATTAAGAATCTTAGTCCAATTGCCCCAGAGATGTGGATGAGTATTCTTCACGAGCTCTAATTCAGCTAATGTTGAGGCAGGACACATAAAGCATCCTATTCTTTCATAACCCATTTCATAAAGAGGATTAGGAGTGAGCTTATTCATGAATATATATATCCACACTTCTAATTGCGACCAAGTATGTATAGGAGCTGTGCATAGCACTCTTGGAACCCATTGACTCCTCCAAATTCTAGGTCTCCTAGCTCTATCTAGAGATTCAAAGGCTCTTTGACCCACAATATTGAGTATATCATCATTCCAAGTGCTTTTTATAGTTCTAGATAAAGGAGCTAATTTGAGGATTTTACAGCACCATCTATAATCCCTACCTGGTGGTCCAAAGAACTCAACACTATTCCAAAAAGCATTACCAGCATCAGCAACTACTAAATTTAAGCCGTACTTCCTAGCTGTTCTATGCACTGATTCTATGGTTTCTGGAAGTTCTATACCTGTATTATTGAAGAGTAATGTGGGTTCAATTCCTAACTGTAGTACTAAGTGAAGAACTACAAGACTATCCTTTCCTCCAGAGAATGAGACAATAGGTTTTATTGCTGTTTTCTCAAGTGTTACATCTATAAAGGCGAGGGCTTTGCTTATGAATTCCCTCATAGAATTTTCATTAGCTCTTATTATGTCGTTTATGGATGAATTAGTTCTTGAAATTCTATCCGCTACAGTTCTAGGGTAGATGCTATGTACTTTTATATAGCCATTCTCATAATATCCAATACCTACTGGTTCGCCTTTATGAGTTAGTACTATTTGCTCATACTTTCTAAAAACTCTTGAGGTTTTTATTCTAAAAAGTCTCCTTAGGAATTTCTGAGATTCTACTTCAAAAGTATTTACTATACCTCTATTAAGTATTCTCAATACTCCAGGTTTTGATAATCGTAGCCTCCACTTCCTAATATAAGGATCGAAATAAATTCTACAAATAACAATACCATCACTTACTACTTCCCTCATTTCATCTATGTATGGTACTTTATTCAGTAGTAGGATTGATGAACCTCTAAAGTCTGTGAATCCACTCTTAGTTCCAAATTCATTAACATAAGCTTCTAGTAATGCTTTTTCATCTCTTTCTAATCCAGGTCTAGCATCTCCTGGAGCTGTTAATTTTAATGAAATACCTTCAGTATTGCATCTATTACACCTTGTCTTTACCAAAGGTACATTACATGTGGGGCACCACCATAGTTTCTTCCTAATAGGCCACATTCTCTCAAAAAATGACATAGAGTCACCTATGCATGTATTAAGATTATAAGAGAGGATTTAAGTAATATGATATAATTATGTAAATAGCTCACTTATTATTAGAAACATCATTGAAACTCCTATAATTATGAATAGAATAGATGAAATTCTCATAGTTAATCTTAGATTTATCTTAGTCTTGAGGATTTTTGAAATTGATATTGCTGCACTATTTATGATTGTATACCCGGTTATACCACCAATTATGGTAGGTATTAATCCTATTGAAATAGATAAGCTAAATACACTGAGCTGAGTTTTATCACCTAGTTCGGCAAGTATTAACATACCAAAGAGAACTAAATATCTTAGATGTTGTATTTTACCTACTTCTTTAGAAATAATTGATTTCTTGAACGACTCTACTAATGTAATAATACCTAGAGCTATGAATGCTGTAGAAGCTATTAATCTAATTATGTCTGTTGAAACGAAGAGCGTTAACCAATTAGCATTTAGAGCTACAATTAGTGTAGATGTTGTGAAGGCGGCTACTGATGTTGCAATGGCTGTGAGGGCTCCATATCTTAAGGTTAAGGCAATAGTTGTCATC
>QMXA01000082.1 GCA_003661905.1 Thermoprotei archaeon
CGAATAACGCATTAAGTATTTAAAATTTCAATCCTTTATATTATTGATCTTCACTATTATTCACTGTACTGAATTGCCACTAATTACTTCCTTATAACTTCGTCTTTTTGCTAGGACCTTCAATACTAAGTCATGGAGTTTTGCAAGTAACTTTCTTCTATCCTCCATAAGCACTATGTCGCTATAGCCATAAGCTACTATGTTATGAGCAAATGGGCTTGGAACTTCGAAACTTCTAATAATTTCTATTCTTAATTCCCCATGTCTAATTAGACTCAATACCTCTTTAGCATGTTGAAGATCCATAAAGTCTTCTAGAATTTCTCTATATGTTTCCTCAAGTATTGGAAAACCTTGTATAGATTCTACTATGCGTAGAAGTGTTTCAGCATTGAGTTGCCTTTTTGCTAGACTTATTTCTTCACCTTTGTATCTTCTTAAAATCATGAATGAGCGCTCTGCACAATGTCTAAATCTCTTTTTAAGGAGTTCAGTTCTTCTAAGAGCTTTCTTAACTATATCCTCAACATTTAGATCTGTTACTTCTCCAACAGCATCCCGAATTATATCTAGACTAAGCTCAACGTATTTGGGTAATGTAAGCATAAAGCCATTATCTGTCACAGTAATTCTAACATTAGTCCTTAATTTAGATCCGAGAACATATGCATATGCTCTTGAGAGAACATCATTCACCCTTCTACCAAAGAGTGAATGGAATATGACATTATGTGTCGTGGTACTAGGATCAAACCATATTTCTATAAGAATGAGTTTATCCGACGGAACAATGCCTCTGGTGTAGAGTAATTGCTCATAGATATAATTATATATGTGCTCAGCTGCATGCTTCTCAAGCAAATATTCATTAGTAAGCCATTCTATTACCTCCTCCTTGGTTTTAGTTTTTATTAACTCAGCTACTATTCTCCTAAATTTACCTACTTCAAGTGCTGAATCATAAGCCAGCGGAAGCATTTCCGAGAACCAACTAGGCACAGTAGGTCTTTGTCCTTCTACCTTTCGAACTATTATTCTAAGTCCACTCGATCTTATGAATTGATAAGTCCTACCCCCAAGTACAAATATATCACCAGGTGTCAGTATTTCGACAAATGATTCCTCTAAATCACCCACATACCTTCCATTTTCTAGAAATACCCTTATCTTAGCTTCATCAGGAATTGTTCCTGTGTTTAAATAGTATATCATTCGCGAACCTCGTCTTCTACCAAACATCTGTTCATCTTCATCATACCATATCTTAGCATATATATTAGCGAACTCAAGATCAACTAGTTTTCCAGAGAGGTATTTGAGAACAGTTATGAATTTCTCAAATGGAAGTTCATGAAAGTTATAACTTCTTTTAACAACTCTATATGCTTCTTCAACTTTCCATCTCTTCTCAATAGACATTCCTACTAGGTGCTGTGCCAATACATCAAGAGGATTCTTAGGTATCTTTACCCTGTCTATGTGCCTATGATAAGCTTCCTTAACAAGCACTGTACATTCTACTAAGTCATCCCTGTCAACAACTATTACTCTACCCTTACTTACCTCCTTAATATGATGTCCTGCTCTTCCAATTCTTTGAAGAAGTCTTGATACACTCTTAGGACTACTGAGAAGGACTACAAGATCTATATAGCCTATATCTATACCGAGCTCTAGGCTTGTAGATGAAACAACAGCCTTAAGCTCTCCTTTCTTCAATTTCTCCTCAACTTCAAGCCTTAAATCTCTGCTAAGACTACTATGATGAGCTTCTATGGAATCAGCATCTATAATGCCATTATTCTTTTCAAATATTTTTCTCAATTTATATACTACTCTTTCAGTTGCACTTCTAGTATTTGTAAATACAAGTGTCGTTCTATGTTTTGATATTAAATTTGTTAAGGCCTTATATATAGCTTCATTCAATTCCTCAGCAGCTGCATGTATTATGTCAACTATTGGGCAAACTACTCGAATATCAATAGGCTTAGTGAACCTAGCATCAACAATTACACAATTTCTAGGTGTTCCATCATCTCTATAACCTACTAAGAACCTAGCTACTTCATCGAGAGGAGCTATAGTAGCGCTAAGCCCTATTCTTTGCAATTCTTTATAATTCTCTTGCAATTCTTCTAATCTCTCTAAGCTTAAACTCAGATGAGCGCCACGTTTAGTACTAGCTAGTTCATGAATCTCATCAACAATTACCCAGCGTACTTTAGTTAAGTGCTTTCTAAATCGTGGAGCTACTAATGCTACTGCTAGACTCTCAGGAGTTGTTATGAGTATATGGGGTGGTTTTCTAAGCATCTTCTGCTTTTCATAAGGTGCTGTATCACTTGTTCTAACAGCTACTCTTATATCTGGAACATCATGACCTTGCTCCATAAGCTTATTTCTAATTTCATTTAGTGGAACTAGAAGATTTCTTCTCATATCATTATTAAGTGCTCTAAGAGGAGATACATAAACAACATAAACTCTATCTTCAAGTTCACCTCGTTCCCAAAGCGTAAAGAGCTCATCTATTATTGCTAGGAAAGCTGCTAAGGTCTTACCAGTACCTGTAGGGCTAGATATTAAAACATTGTAGCCCTTCTTTATATATGGAATAGCCATTCTCTGAGGTGGTGTTAGTGAACCATACTTCTCTAATATCCACTCAGAAACATATGGACGTAATACCCCCAATACCTCGGCATCCTTCTTCGTATCCTCTACGTATATAAGCACAACAGAGCCCTCTACATATTAAGCTTCTACTAATACACTCTAAAGAGGAGAGGCAATTCAGTATTTAAAACATTATATCTCAAATCTATGTCATAGGTGACAAGTTTGAGATTAAGAACATTCACAGCAATAATCACCTTGATATTCATTGGATCTATACTCATTGGAGCTGCATTACCGAGAGATTTAAGATCTACTATAATTTCATTCGTTCGAGAACACGTGAAAGAATACATTGGTGAGAATCGTACATTATCTGAACTCTATTTATTGATACTAGCTAATAACTTACGCTCACTAGGTATTGCTATTGCAATACCTTTTATTGGCCAAGTCGTAGTACCATTAGTTAACGGTTTAATTATGGGAATTCTCTTCTCAATTCCAATAACTGAAATAAATCCTCAAATATCTAATGCTTGTAGAGATCTAACACCTATACAGGATCTAACTCTAAAGCTTGTATCTACTCTTCCCCACGGTGCTCTCGAACTTCCAGGAATATTACTTGGTTGTGCTGTAGCCTTTTACTTCTGGACATTATTTGTGCTATGGTTAATTAAGAGATCCATAGATGTGAAGCGATTAGTAATTAGATTTTTAACTTTAATATTGATTTCAATTATACTTCTCATAGTTGCAGCCTTGGTGGAAATAGTAATAACACCATTGATAGTATTAATTACTCAGAGCTATGTATGTGGGTAGTGATGAGCTTGATCCCAGCACTGAAATAGTGATGAGCGGAGCCTTTGCTGATTTTATAACCCTGCTTCCGACAATGCAGCTCTTATTTCTTGGCTTAGCTTCTCATATTCTATCTCTTCAACTTCATCCATGCCATACTCCCACTCCTTTTCTTCATCATTCTTCCTATACTTATGCTTAGTATCTTTCATAGCTACTACGAACAATTTACCCTCAGGTGTCCGGTGAAGTTCTACTATGTATTGTGTATTTTCCTTCTTAACTAACATTGCTTTCTCTTTTGTTGTCCTTATCATAGCTTACTCCTCCTATAACCTAAAGCACAGTGATTATATAGCTCCTTATGAACTTTTCTTGTTAGCTCTATTTGGATGTGCGTTTAGCAACAATGACTATTTCAGCTGTCTCTAGATTTACACTCGATAGTTCACCAGCTATCTTACATTCAGGTAATATTTCTATCTCAACAGGCTCTACAGGTCTTACATATCTAGGTATGCTTAAGCATCTAGCTATAATCTTTATGTATTCGGGGTAGTAATGAATTTCCATACTCAGTGCTGAAAGTTCTTTACCCTTTCCAATGAGTCTGAGTCTTGCAGTTCCGGGTATAGCTAGACCTAGGAGTTCGTAAGCTTTCGGAGTCGGCTTATACCCACCTCTCGGTCCCGGCTTACTTTCTATTAGACCTAGTTGTTTCAGTTTTCTCACAGCTCCTCGAACTGTTGTAGGTTTTAAATCACCTAATCTATTAGAAACTTCTTCACTTGTGATGGATTTATTCTTCTCTTGAAATAATGATAGAATTGCTTCGAGAACTCTACGTTGAGTATATGAAAGGGTTTCTTCACCCAATATTCTCTCCTCCATTTAATTTCTTACTTAGTATCTTATTGAGTTGCCTTGAAGTTAGGGCAAAGAGAGCCTCAGCAATTTTCTTTATATACTCATCATCTGGTAATGCTTTGTGAATCCCTATCTCGAGTGCTAGAGCTTGTTTATAGGCTTCCTTTTCAACCCAACTTTTTATTCTACCTCTAGCTATTGCTTCAGCAATCTTACTAGCTATGAAAAACTTAGTGAATCTCTTCACTGTATCTCTTAATCCGGGAAAAACTTCAAAGGCTTTTTGAAGTGCCTTAATCACTATCTTTTCGTCTTCAAAACCTAAGTAGTGTAGTGTGAATGCAAATCTAAAGATCTTTGATAGTATTGAAGAATCAGGCTCATTACCTAGTGTTTTCTCAATATTTTTACGAATATACTCTAGGTCCTTATCACTAAGCAAATATTTTAGAGCTTTTTCATATTGAGATTCTTTAATAAATATAGATTCCACAATATCCGGCATATCCTTTTCAATACCGAGTCCATATTTGCCCACGATATATAATGAGATCATCTCCTTATCAAATATATCAGGGGGTCTTACAGCACCTCTTATGGGCTCTATTTTGTATTCTTTATATTTCTCTTCAAGTAGATTCATGATTTCCTCGCGACTTGGCATTTTCTCGCTTATTGCTATAGTGCCCCATATGTCCACTAGTAACTTTACTCGCAGTCTTCTTAGATCCATAGGGTTGTCAACCCCTCACAACTACTCCACAGTAGTTACTCTGAGATATATTGAACTGGTATTTAAGAGATGAGCTAAGTCACACTATAGCTTTTCTAAGTTCTAAGAGTATGTAGTTTATATATCAAGGTTTAAGGTGTTATGATTATACGTCTCTTGATTTTATGCTATAGCTTTTAGAACTGTTTCTCTACCCAGATTTATTTATTCATGCCTATGGCTATGTACTGATAACATGCTATTATTTCTTAAGCCCTTGAACTACGTATATTACTGGAATTGAAATGGATCCTAGTGATCTTTCACCAAAACTCAGAACTTCTAAGATTTATGTACTTGATAAAATCACATGGTATGTATGCACATATGCACTATTCTTAGCTAATGAGCAGCCTTTATATAAATATAAAGTTTTTGAGATATCTATATATGTCACATTGCTATAGGTACATCACTTTCATGCGTTACCAAAAACTCTCTAATTATTACTTCGCTATGGGTCTCTTAACTATACTACTCAAGACTTTTTCCACAACTTCGAATCTCTAAGAATTTCATAGTAGCTACATCAATACCATTAACAAGTAAACTAATGAGGAGCAGCGACTATGTAATCTCTATCAATGCAGCATTCCTTGACACACCTATACTATTATCTCTAATTCTTAGGGAAAAGCCCTCAATCGGTATTCCTAGTTTTGTATACATAGATCCTTAGTAGACATGTAACAGAAGGAGATCTATATACGTAACTATTTTATTGC
>QMXA01000083.1 GCA_003661905.1 Thermoprotei archaeon
AATGATTATTGAAAGAAATATTCTAATATCTATCAATATTCAGCCCTTCCACGCCTCATCACATCTCAGAGCTCAGCTCTGTTCAACATCTAAGACATACTTAAGTACTCACAGTATATATGCTCATGGATTTTTGCATTGCTTTTATCATTGATTTTAAATACTGATGTTTCTCTACTGAATTTAGTAAGGAGCATTAATACAAATAGGTGCATGAGAGAAATGATTATCTGAAAACTCTAAATTAATACTATCATGGGATCCTAATTGAGAATTAGGATCCTAGTATTCGCTGACCTTAGAGAAAAGCTTGGTTGGAAGGAAAGGATTCTGGAATTCAGTAAAGATACTGAGATAAGCCTTAATGAAGTACTAGAATCTATACCCATTCTTAAAACCTTAGTTACAGAGAGCTCAAAAGTTCGTAAGGGCTATATAATTCTCATTAATGGCATTGATTATGAAGCACTAGGAGGACTTAAAGCATTAATAAAGAATAATGATACAATCTCTATATTTCCTCCAGCTGGCGGAGGATAGGTGAGAAGAGCTAGTTAGTGGATAAAGTTTCATTAACTAAGTGGTATATAGCTTTATTTGTTTACCTACATATCTTTATATGTCTGAAAGTTATTTAAGGTGGGAATGTGAGTTCTAGAGTCCTCATTCTAGATCCCTTAAAATGTACTGGATGCAGGATCTGTGAATTAGCTTGTTCCTACATATCTAGAAAATCATTTAACCCTGCAATTTCACGTATAAGAGTAATAACATGGTTTGAAAAAGGCATTAGTATTCCTATCTATTGTCAACAATGTGATCCAGCACCCTGTCTTGAGGTATGTCCTACAGGAGCTCTCTATAGAGATTCAGAAACAGGAGTTATTCTATGGAATAAAGATAAGTGTATTGGTTGCAAAGCATGTATTGCTATATGTCCTTTTGGAGCTATATTCTATGATCCTAAGGAGAAGCTCATAACGAAATGCGATATGTGTAATGGTAAACCTCTATGTGTAGAACTATGTCCTACAGGTGCTCTTAGTTATGAAGAGGCATTAAGAATTATAGATGTCAAAAGGAGAGAAGCTGCATCAAAGTTCTATGAACTCATAACTAAATTAACTATTGTTGGCAAATGAGGTGTCATAGATGGTTGGAGGTTACGTAGGTAAGATTTTAAGAGTGAATTTAACAAAGCAAAAAGCATCAATTCATGAAATATCTAAAGAATGGATGGTGAAGTATATAGGTGGTGAAGGTTTTGCAGCAAGGATCCTATATACAGAAGTACCTAAAGGTACTGATCCCTTATCACCAAATAATAAACTCATAATAATGACAGGACCCTTAACAGGTACTTTAGCTCCATCATCTGGTAGATACTTAGTAGCTTTCAAATCACCACTTACAGGAATTTGGGGAGTTGGTCATATAGGTGGTCATTGGGGTCCTGAACTAAAGTTTGCAGGTTTCGATGGAATAATTATTGAGGGTCGTGCCGAGAAACCAGTATATCTGTGGATACATGATGGTGATGTAGAATTCAGAGATGCAGGGCATATATGGGGTAAACTGGTTCCTGAGACCGAAAATATAATCAGAGAAGAAACAGATCCTGAAGCGAAAGTTCTTAGCATAGGACCTGCTGGTGAGAAGCTAGTCAAGATATCAACGATAATTAGTGAATGCTCAAGAGCAGGTGGTCGTGGAGGTGCTGGTGCTGTTATGGGTTCTAAGAATCTCAAAGCCATAGCTGTTAGAGGCACTGGTGGCATTGATGTTGCCTATCCAGATAAGTTCTATGACATAGTTAAGGAGATGCATGAGAAGATAAGACAGAATCCCGTTACAGGTCAAGCACTTCCTAAATATGGAACAGCAGTATTGGTCAATATAATTAATCAACATGGTATATTCCCAACAAGGAATTTCCAGACAGGAGTATTTCCAGGAGCTGACAAGATATCTGGAGAAACTTTAGCTGAAAAATATCTAGTCATGAGAAGAGCTTGTGCATTTTGCCCAATTGGTTGCGGACGCTTTACGGTGGTTCCATCAGGTCCATATACTGTAATAACTGAGGGCCCTGAATACGAGACGATATGGGCATTAGGAGCTTCTTGTGGTGTAGATAATTTAGAAGCAATAGCTAAAGCTAATTATTTATGTAACATTTATGGTTTAGAAACCATATCAACTGGTGCTACAATAGCTACGGCCATGGAGGCATTTGAGAGGGGATACATAACTACTAAGGAAACCGACGGTACTGAGCTTAGATTTGGGAATGCAGATGCCATGATAGCTATGGTAGAGAGAATAGCCAAGAGAGAAGGTATTGGAGATTTACTAGCTGAAGGTTCAAAGGTCTTTGCAGAAAAAGTAAGCCATCCAGAAATATCAATGAATGTTAAAGGTCTCGAGCTTCCAGCCTATGACCCTAGAGGTGTTAAGGGTCATGGATTAGCATATGCAACAAGTAATAGAGGCGGTTGTCACTTAAGAGCATATATGATATCACCTGAAATTCTTGGAATTCCAAAGAAGCTTGATAGATTTAAGGAGAATGAAGAGAAAATAGAGATGGTGAAGTATTTACAAGACCTCTTTGCTGCAATTAACTCATTAGTACTCTGCATATTCACGGTATTTGCTCTTGAACCTAAGGACTATGCTTCAATGCTCTCGTCAGCTACTGGAATAGAGTTTACAGATAAAGAATTCATAAGAGTGGGAGAAAGGATATACAACCTACAAAGATTATTCCTAGTTAGAGAAGGTATAACTTCTAAGGACGATAGATTACCAGCTAGGCTAGAAAAGGAACCAATGCCTGAAGGACCTGCTAAAGGCCATATAGTACCCATAGAGAGGATGTTGCCTAAGTACTACAGAATTAGAGGCTGGGATGAAGATGGGAAACCTACTAAGGAGAAACTTGAAGAACTTGAATTAGTAAGTCTTTAAGATTTTTTCTCTCTACACTATGCAAGTTTGTGATATCATGTCTAGATCTGTAGTTATTATAGGAAGTTCAATTGCAGGTATGTCAGCTGCCATAGCCGCTAGAGAAGCATGTCCGCAATGCCCAGTTACAGTACTCGATGAAGACCCCGATATGCCGTATAGAAGACCTTCCATAACAAGCATACTTGAGGGTACTATTAGAGATATCTCGGATATTAGTATGTATAGAAAAGCAATCGAGAACTCGAGAATAAATGTCCTTAGAGGTTTTAAGGTCATAGATATAGATCCAGTGAATCAAGTATTAAAAATTGCAAAGCCAGATGGCTCTAAAGCGAAAATTTACTATGACTCACTAGTTCTTGCAACGGGTGCTGAAGCTTCTAAACAAAATATTGAGGGTGTAGATCTCAGAGGTGTTTTCGTATTTCGTAATGCCAAAGATGCTCTAGAAATAAATGAATATGCCAAATATTCTAAGAAGGCTATAATCGTAGGTGCTTCTTTTGTAGCTTTATTACTAACTGAAGCTCTCATTAGGAAAGGTCTTAAAGTGTTGATGGTTGTTAGATCTAGAGTTTTAAGGAAACTAATAGAATCTCAAGCTTCAGACATTATTGAAAACTATCTCAGAAGAATTGGAGTTGAGATACTTAAAGGAGTAACTATTAAGAAGATCATGGGAAAAAGAAGAGTTGAAGGAGCTATACTGAGTGATGGTAGATCTATAGATAGTGACATGGTGATCTTTGCTATCGGATCAATACCTAGGACAGCACTAGCAACTAAATTAGGATCTCGAGTAATTCAAGGAGTAATAGATGTAGACAACTATATGCAGACTTCAGTACCTAATGTTTATGCAGCAGGTGACTGTGCTTACTCATGGGATTTAATTACTGGGAATAAAGTATATGCTCCTACAGCTACTATGGCCTCTACATATGGTAAAGTAGCAGGTCTTAATGCAGCTGGAAAACTTATGGAAGCTCCTAAAATTATTAGGATTCAATATGAAAGATTCCTAGATTTGGAAATTATTAGTATTGGTTATACATCAGATGAAGCTAGAGCTATGAATCTCTCTGCTAAATGCATGGACCTTACAGATGAGTTCAAAAAAGAATACAGTTTATGGAGAGCCAATGTGATAAAGCTAGATGTAACTATGAGAGGTAAAGACAAAGTTATAGGTACAGAAATTATAGGTCTACATAATTCTAGAGTATTTGCCTATCCATTTATATATGCAATAACTAAAGGTCTTAAACTAAGTGAAATATTGGAAGAACTACACTACCCAATCCCATCACTTTCAGCGAAATTCACGACATGGTATGTAACTACATAAGCTTTTGCTCATCTCCGTAGTTACTCCTTGAAATATGCTTAGGTATAAAAACTAGGAACCTCCATAAAATAATTCTATTTAGGAAATTGAATTCGCTTAAAGATTCTTAAGCTTTAGGCCTTAATTATATCCGGTGCAAGAAGTTGAGCTTAAGCAAGTTATTCATTGAAGCTTCTGAGAGTAGTAAGAATTTCAAAGATTCTAAATCGTGGCTAGAGACCTTAGTTAGCATGTTGGAAGCTGAAATGAGATTTAGAAACGATAAACCCTATATTCTTTTGAATCCTTCGAAGTGTAGAGAGTTAATTGTGTATGGAGATATACACGGAGATCTTTCCACATTATTGCAACTAGGAAAAATTTCCAATCTAGATGAAGTTCTTGAAAGAGGAGGCTATGTATTATTCTTAGGTGATTATATAGATAGAGGCCCATATCAACTTGAGACACTGATATTCTTATCAATGATTAAAAGAGTCTATGGTGATAAGGTAATTCTATTAAGAGGCAATCATGAACCCCCAGAATGGTTAACGCCATATCCCCATGACTATATCTATAGGCTGGTTGAGAGATTTGGAAGAGATAAAGGTCTTGAGCTATATGAAATTTCTAAAGAAATCTTTAAGAAATTACCATTAGCAGCAGTACTTAAGAACCAAGCACTATTTGTCCACGGAGGACCCCCAATTATTAGGTCAAAGTCTGCTGGGAATGTAGATGAGTTATTAGATGTGAGAGGAGATGCAATAGCACTTGAAGAAATTCTCTGGAGTGACCCGGCCGAGATCGAGAGTGAATGGGAGCCCTCACCCAGAGGTGCTGGAAAAATATATGGTGAGCGCATAACGAAAAGAGTCTTAGAAATACTTAAAATAGGAATTATTGTCAGAGCGCATGAACCATGCAACTATGGCTTTAAGCTTAATCATGGAGGAAGAGTTCTAACACTATTCTCTTTGAAAGGATATCCATACTTTAACATTGACGCTGCAGTACTTAAAGTAAGTCCATTAGAGGACCCTGAATGGTTTAAGAATATTGTAAAATACGTACTAACTACTGAAAGCGCTGGAAGAATAAGAGCTTCTTCAATAATTGAGTCTTCAGGAAATGAATATTGATGAAACTACTCCTCATAAGTATAATGTGTATTTAATTTAGGCAGGGAATTATCTAAAAATAGGTGATTAATATGATGAAGTTAATTTACTTAGTCATAGATGGAGCCGCTGATAAAATTCAAGACTCACCAACAAGTTTAGAGCTAGCAAGAACACCAGGTCTTGATCAATTAGCTAAAATATCTATTGGAGGTCTTGTATATACCATTGGACCCGGTATCGCTCCGGAAAGTGATTGCGCTGTTCTCTCTATTCTAGGATATAATCCACATATCCACTATACAGGACGAGGTCCGTTAGAGGCTCTAGGAGTTGGTATTAGAATTAGAGAGG
>QMXA01000084.1 GCA_003661905.1 Thermoprotei archaeon
GCCCAAGCCCCGCATTCTCCCAGGCTAAACTACGGCCCCGCCATTAAATTCAGATTTTTCTGAGAGATTTAAGGCTTACAGCTATTTGTTAAGGCACTTACTTATATTTCTCTTGTCTATGACATGAGTTATTTTCAATTATTAAGTTGTTTAGTAGCTTAAATTCTTTGTAGATTGTTTTGAATTTTGGAGCCGCCGTAGCTCAGCGGGTAGAGCGCCGGCCTCGTATGGTTTCCGAGAAAGCCGGTGGTCGCGGGTTCAAATCCCGCCGGCGGCTCTAAATACTTTGGTGCATTGATGTGACTCTCTATACCTATAGATATGTAGATCTACCTAGATTTACTAAGTGGAGTATTGAGAAAGTAGTTAGAAGTTTTAACCTAGGTCTTAGAACTATATGCCTAACACTTGATCTTGGTATTTCAACTAGTTGTATAGAACTTAGAGATGATTCATTAACTCTTAACAATTGCGAAATCCACATTGATGAGTTGAAAGATTTGAAAGATGATGTAATATATGAACTCTCTACTAAGGACTGTGTATTTAGGGCCTTAACCATATATATAGGGAATAAATTCTATAAATTAAAGCCAGTAGGTGAAGAGGAAGCTCCTACAATAGAGATTAGCGGTATACAAATGCATAGAACTGTTGGAATAACACCTTGGAGAGATTCAGAGATTAAGGTAAGAACTCTCGGTAATGTAAGAAATAAAAGAGTCCTCGACATAGGTACAGGTCTGGGATACACAGCTTCATGGGCTTTAAGACTAGGAGCTAAAGAAGTTATAACTATTGAAATTGATGAGAATGTTCTCAAACTTGCACAGCATAATCCATGGTCCAGAACTCTTGAAAGTAAGGGAATTAAGATATATTTAGCTAATGCTCTTAATTTACTTCCGCAAATACCTGATAACTCATTTGATATTATAGTACATGATCCACCTAGAATAAGTATTGCAGGTGAGCTCTATAGTTATGAATTTTACAAAGAACTTTATAGAGTATTAAAACCCGGTGGTAAGATGTTCCACTATACAGGATTCCCAGGTAAGCACAGCAATATAAGTTATTTAAAAGGCATTAAGGAACGTCTTTCAAGAGCAGGCTTTGAGTCCATTAAATGGATTGAAAAAGCACAAGGATTCAAGGCATTTAAACTTAAATACTATTAGTTTCGGGCAACTCCCTCTCTACGCACTATTAATCGGTTTTAGCCTATATCTAAGTTAAGTCGAAGCTTCCTCTCAGAGGAGAGATTATGGCCTTAAGAATAGTTACATTCAAAGTAGATGAGACATTCCTAGATCTCATAGACTCCTACGCTCTTCGTAAAGGAATTAGTAGATCACAAGTTATAAGACAAGCATTGATAAGATTCTTTTCTAAGAACAATACGCCAAGAACTAAATAACAATATTTTATTTGATAGAATATTCTCATAGATCATTCATCAAGTAATTAAATCTTTTAACCCATAATAACTTCTAGGAAATATGGTGCCGCCGTAGCTTAGCCTGGTTAGAGCGCCGGACTCATACGGTCATTAATACCTGAGAGATCCGGAGGTCGCGGGTTCAAATCCCGCCGGCGGCACCAAATAACTTCTATTATGATGTAATCATATAATTATTTGAAAGTATTGGGTCAGGAGGGGTGGAGTTCGATCATTACTTCACTATTGGAGTCTTCAATCACCCCTCTTCTTTACTACTTACGAAACCTACTAAATTTTGATGCCTCCATAAAGTTCTCTCTAATTCTTCCTCAATGAAGTATTTTATTTCCTCCATATGAATTCTCTTTAAGTGTAAGTATAGACCTCTTTTTGTAAATGGTCCTTTATCACAGAGTCTACACCATGGTAATCCATTTCTTTCCTTAACCAGGTATGCAGCTATGCGTCTGCATATAAATTCAGCTACTGATGCTAGTGATTCACCGACTAGCACCTCTAACTTTGATTTGGGCTGGAACCCTACTGCAATTCTTATTGTGTATTCTGCTAATTTATCAGCTATATTGGCATACCTATGCAATCTGAGTCTCACCTAATTCTATAGCTCCTCGTAAATATACTCTATATATAAGATGTAAGAGAAATCAGATGCTAGGTCTTGCATCACATATCAGTCGATGGCGTAATCATCACCTCTACTAATTTAGTATATTACCCTTATTAGTTTAGAGTATCTACGATTAACGAGGTGTAGAGATGAAAGTACGTTTCGCTGAGAAATATGTTAGGACCAATAAGCGTTTTGAAGTAATTAACATATCACATATGGCTGAAGAAGTAGTTCAAGAAAGCGGTATTAAAGATGGTATATGTGTTGTTCATCTTCCCCATGCAACAGCTGCTTTAATAACTAATGAGTATGAACCTAGAATAGTCCATGATTACTTACAATGGTTAAAAGAGAACATACCACCGGAAGCTATGTGGAGACATAATGAGATAGACAATAACGCTCATGCACACATAGCATCAGCATTCATAGGAGCCACTAGAATATTCCCAGTTAGGAATGGCAGAATTGTTAGAGGAACATGGCAAGAGCTAATGCTCATTGAGCTTGATGGACCTAGAACTAGAAGAATTGTAATTCTTGTTATGGGAATTTGAGTTAGATACATAAATTCTTTAATGCTATTATCGCATTCTTAAGGCCTCTAGCTACTAATTCATTTTCACACTCAACTTTCTCTGTAGTAATTCTACAAAAAGGCATTAAGGCTTCGAATTCTGATATTTTATATTTATAAACTATCCTTAGAGCAGGGCAATTTCTCTCTGGATGAATGAGAATGTAGAGGGATTCCATGATGTTTGAGTAAGTCGCTACAACACCTTGAGCTCTGCACTTAGTTATCTCATTGTATATCTCTATAACTCTCTCTACTTCCGGCAATGCTGACTTAAGCATATTTTTGCACCACATACTCTTTAAATTTATGTATATTTCACGAGTTCTAGGCCCTAATCTAGCATCAAAAATAAGTTCATCACCATCAAATACTTGGAGTACTTGAGTATCTTCACTTAATAACTTTTCTAGTAGTAGGTTTTTAGCAAGCTTCTCACTTACAAATTCTTCAACTTCACCTAAACTACAAATTCCACATATAAATTGCCTTAACACCTTGATCTCCTCCCTTAAACTGAATTAAGAATTTTTAAGCTGTAATACTTCTCTTAGCAACTTCACACATGAACTCTCTATAGCTCTTTTACCTTTGAATATAAGGAATTCTACGGATTTATTCATAGCTCTATACTCCATTCCTAAATAATCAGCTATGGATTTAGGTATAATAGCACATTTAGCGTAGCCCTCTTTTACTAAAGTAGCGGCGTGTAGACTGTGTCTAGTTATTACATAGTTCTTATTCTGTAGCGTTGCAATTTCATGAAGTATACTTGTATAAGGAGCTATAGCTAGATCATAATAGAATTTTTCCTTAATATTGTTCTCAACGAGGACTAAGGGTATGTTAAGTTTCGCAATTAATTCTTCATTAAAGCTTTTAGAAGTACTAGCTCCAACAACTATTGCATTAGCTATTTCGCTTAGAACCTCAATTTCTGGATCTCTAGAGCCAATTACTATGTATAGCCATGAACATTTATTCTTTAAACATTCCTGGATTTCTAATAAAAATTCTCCAACAATAATACACTCAGGTTCATAGAGATACGTATCGCCATATATAATAGTGGGTAATGTGCTTCCTACTTTAATGGTTCGATCTTCATATTCATCTATAATCACATAGCTATTAGCTCTTGAGAAAGATGCTACCATATAGCTCTCACTAGCTACCGGTATTGAGAAATACTGATTCTTTTCTTCTAGGGTTATTGAAGGGTTATATATGCGTCGACCTCTTTCAGTAGCTATAGGTCTCTTCAAATTAGTATTGATGATTATCGGTTTTACTAGATACTTCAAACCAGCTACTCTAGCTATATAGGGATAGATAAATAACCTAAACACTGTTATTGCAGAGATAGGGTTACCAGGTAAACCGAAGACAGGTTTACCGTTTACAACTGCGTAAATTGTAGGCTTACCTGGCCTAATTCTAAGCCCATGAATAATTATCTTTCCCATACTTTCTAATACCCTATATACAAGATCTTGAGGACCTGCTGATGATCCTCCACTAATAATCACTACATCGCAAAGACTGATAGCTCTCATCAAGGTCTTTTCCAACTCGCTTTCTAGATCAGGTACTATACCCATGATTACAGGTTCGAATCCTAGCTTCTTGGCTTCACTAGCTAGAGCATAGGTATTTGAATCGTAAATATGTGCTTCTTTCAGTTCAGTACCTGGTTCCTGAAGCTCATTACCAGTAGATATTATGCATAGCCTAAGCTTTCTATATGCCTTAACTCTACGAATACCTATTGAAGCCAAAGCACCTATAGCATTAGGTGTTAATAAGGAACCTTTCTCAAGAATAATTTCTCCTATACAAACATCACTTCCGGGAATTGCTATGTTCTCTCCAAATTTTACTGATCTAAGTACTTTAACATAGTCACCATATTCCTCAACATACTCTACAGGAACTACAGCATTAGCTCCAAGTGGAACTATAGAGCCTGTATCAACACCTACCGTAGTGCCATGCAATAACTCTACACATGGTTCTTGATTAACTGACACATAGCCAATAACTCTCAACGTTACAGGTTTAGTCTCTGAAGCTGCCTTAACATCATCAACTTTAACAGCATATCCATCAACGAGAGATCTAGGATGGTGAGGTATGTTTAGAGGAGATTCTATAGTTTCGAAGAGAATACGATTTACAGCATCTTCGATGTTTACCTCTTCGAATTCCTTTAATTCCTTAGGTGGAAAAACTTGTGTAAATATTTTATAAGCATCTTCGGGTGTTAATAATTTCTTAAATACCTTCCTCTTCATAAATTCCCTAGCTAAATAGGGATTCTGTATATAAAACTCCTTGTACAGTGAGTAGTTTGTGATGAATTTGTCTACACAGGCCCTGATCCTATTACCAAAGGTAGCGTGTTTAGATTTTCTATTGCGTACAAAAGATAAAGGCTTGGTCATAGTTCCATTACTGGATAAGTGGAATAATGTGATAAGGGATATGATAAATAAATTTAGAGAGAAGGGATGGAGGATTATTGAAGTTAAATGTCCAAACTTAGATGAAATTGAATGTATGAGCCTAGCTTATGCTATAGCTAGAAAGTTAGTTAACCAAGGATACATACCTACATTCTGTACTGATAGAACTGATTGGATTCTTGGAGCAACATTACTCATTTCTCCAGCTCTACACACTCATATTCACAAACTCAAATCATTAATAGTAAATAACCTTAGTGAATTAAGTGAATTGAGTACTGTGTTAAAATATGATATTGAACTTCTATACACCATGGCTTGTAGTCCTATACCCAAACTCCCACTTAATATCTTGGATCAAGTCCTTGAACTGTTAATTGATCACGAACTCAAAGATAATGAAATTTTGAATAAATTATCTATTGATATTAGCCAGGTTCATATGATTAGAAGAGCTATATTTGAATCATCTAGATGTAGAGCCTTCAGGACAGGATGGAATGGGGTCCTCTACTAACAAAACCCTAATTATTTCATTCTTTTCAATACCCATAGAATCTTCAGTGACTATGAGTATAGCGTTGGACTTAAGTAATGTTGAAAGAATACCACTACCCGTAATTCTTAAAGGTTCAAATTCTAGGGAGC
>QMXA01000085.1 GCA_003661905.1 Thermoprotei archaeon
AACTCCTTCCTTCTGAATTCCTTTGGTAAGTTTTGAATTTTAATTCTAGCAGTCATGTCCTTATATTCTAAGAGCTCTCGGAACTTAAGTTTTTCTTATAAAGTTCCCGGTACTCTAGTACATCGGAAACTTAAGATTCTTTTGTTGATGCCCTTGGGAGGTTATAATGCTAGAATAAATGGATCGACATACACCACAGAGCTAACGAAAGTAATTACTTATAGAGTACTAGCTAAACTGTACGCATAGGTAAATAACGGTGCTGCAATAAGCCTTCTCTACAGTTTCAGGTAGCTAGTTTTAATCCTTCTACCTCGGCTATTTGAGCTAATTTCCTATCGTAGGTTAAGAAAGCCTCAAACTCTTTTGCTGATACCAGTTGAATCGCGTCAGCCACGTATATACCATGTTTAAATATATAGCCTATAGCCTTAGCGAGTACATCAATATTTAATGGTATTAGTTTTAGCTGGTTAAGCTTTACAAGAAGGCGTGTCTCACCAATAAATTTCATGAAGATGGCTTTAGCATCTTTCACAATCCCCCTCCTCTCGTACTTGTCCAAAACGACAGCTACTTCTCCAATATTCCATATCGAGAAGCCTATCTTGAGTTTCCCAATATGAGCTTTTTCATAAAGTGCATCAATGCTAGCACTCTCCTCTTCAATCACATATCTCTTAACAATAGCGCTAGTATCCAGATAGATGCTCTGAACGCTCATCCCGAATCTCCCTCACAATCTTTTCTGCTTTAAAACCTTTAGGTCTACCAGACTTAACCTCTACGCTCGTACAAAATCTACTTTCAAAACCCAGAGTCTCACAAAGTCTATCAAGAAGACTAATCTCATCATACATTTTCAGGAACTCTTCTACAATATCACTAAGACTCCTACCCTCAATTGCAAGCTTACTTCTAGCCCTTCTTACAACATCCTCCCTTAAGGAGAGAGTAACCTTAATTTTTCTAGCCAATAATACCACCATCAGTATATCCATATTAACGTATATAAGGATTTCCGACACAGCTTCTCAGCTTCACGCAGTATCACTAATAAGGTTAATATTATCTTTTTCGCTAATCTGTTGCCGTAACAAGGTTTATATGATTGTATATGTTTTTATATGTTTTGATGGTGTATCCTATGGAGGAGTTTCTTAGTCCTCGTGATGCTTGTAGAATTCTAGGTATATCGTATATCACGTTGTGGAGATGGATAAGAGAAGGTAGGATTAAAGTTATCAGGAGTCCTAGTGGTAGATACCTTATACCACGTAGCGAGATTGAGAAATTAAAGGGAGAAGAGAAAGAAGTAAAAAGGGTTAGAGCTATTATCTATGCTCGTGTAAGCTCTAATAAGCAAAAGGAGCAAGGAGACCTTGATAGACAAGTTGAATTACTAAAGAAGTATGCCAACGAACAAGGATACATTATAGTAGATATCATAACAGATGTAGGAAGTGGATTGAAAGAAGAAAGAAGAGGATTAAAGAAACTCTTGAAAATGGTTGTTGAAGGAAGAGTAGATGTAGTTCTCATAACTTACCGTGATAGACTCACGAGATTTGGATATAAGTATCTACAATTCTTCTTTGAAAAACATGGTGTGAGAATAGAGGAGGTGTTACATGAAGAGAAAGAACCATTAGAAGAACTGATAGAGGACTTCCTAGCAATAATAGTATCATTCGCTGGAAAAATCTACGGTAAACGAAGCCATAAAGTAAAGAAGCTGGTTGAACACAACAAAAGATTCCTACAAGAAACACTACCAACAAACATAGAGAAGTTATTAGAGAAGAAGCAATAAGTTTATATACATTCATTTTCAGGATAATACTCGGTGTCTCCGATGAGGGGGTTGACCACCCTTAAAATTTGGGTGGTTCCCCGAGGAGAGTACATGCTAACCCTTAAAGCAAGAGGAGTACTAGTAGATGGTTCTCTTAACGAATTGAGAGAGGAACTCTGTCTCACACGTAAAGCTATCCAATACATTGTGGACGCTCTATGGGAGCTGGACAAGTTACCTACACTAAATCAACTCCACCAAATGTTCTATAAGATGTTGAGGAATCAAGGATTCCGAGCACATCAATGTAAGCAGATATACAAGTACGCTAGAGCACTAGTAAAATCAACTAGAGAGAACAACGGAAAGAAACCAGTTCTACGGAAGCTATCAACAAGACTAGATAGGTATGATGTAAGAGTAGACCTAGAGAATCGAATTGTAGTTGTGAAATTGAGAGATAAAGTATTCAGGATAAAGCTACTACATAACAAGGACTATATCAGGAAGTTCCTTAGGAGGAAATGGTATGAGGTCATAGTAAGCATTGATAAACAAGGTAGGATATGGATATGTATACCTTTTAGGTGGGAGTATAATCCATACAAGTCTAAGAGATTGTTCTCCATTGATATTAACTTGAAGAAAGTCGTTATCTATAATGGTAGACGAGTTAGAAGAATTGATACTCGGTTTACTGAGGCACTATATCTTAAGCATCTTGCTGAGGATGTGCAAAAAAGGCATAGTTATGCTTGGAGAAGAAACAAGAAATGGCTGGAAATCATAAGGGCTCTTCATAGGAAGAGTAGGAACATAGTAGTTGATTGGTCTCGTAAATTCGCTAAGTACATAGTCCTAAAGGCTAAAAGTACTAGAAGTGCTATAGTCCTCGAAGACCTAGACAAGCTATGGTTTGATGCCTCTAGGAAGTCCTCTAGTCTAGCTGACAAGTTGTCACGTTTCGCTTATCGTAAACTACAGCAGGCTATCCTAACCAAGGTGATAGAGTATAACGTGCCAGTAATATTCATAGACCCAAGAAACACTTCATCCACATGTCCTAGATGTGGATACAAGTTATCCTATAATCATAGGCTAGCGATATGTCCTAGATGTAAATTCATAGCTGATAGGGATGAAGTAGGAGCAATAAACATCTACCTGAAAGCATTCAAACTCTTAGCCCCATGCCTTGGGTCATGGGGCACCCACTCGATGACGGATGAAACCCGACCGAAGAGTGGGTGTAAAATAGATGAGCCGATGACAATTCATATAAAAACATATACAAGTATATAAAGAGGCGAACCCATTTGAATAATTAGTGAGAACTTAGAGAAGCGTTCTTAAGCTTTTTGATTCATCTCTTTTAGAGACTACGGATTAGCGAAAAGTTCGCCAAATGCATTAAAACCTTATCAGAGTATGAAACTGCCTCGTACAATTATATCCCCCTTTTCCAAGCTTAGCTCTATCCCCCACGTCTCCATCGTCGGAGCTCCTATAATTAAATCTGGCAGTCTCACAATTCTGCCTTGAACGACAACTTCCTTTACGATGTCCTTTGATATGTAAATTCTATCCGCAATTATGTAATCATATTCCTCAATTATTATCATTGAATCAACAAACCCGTAAATCTTGACTTTTTGACCGTTTATGAGAACAGCCTCTATAGGCTTAGGAAGAAGCTTTATAGAAACCTCACCAAAACGATCTCTTAATGTAGTATAACCCATGACTGTGAATCTTGAGCCTGAATCAAATAGTGCATTAAGTTTAGCCTCCTTCCCCTCAACTATAACCTTAACGGTCTTCCACACCTGCACCTTGTACACCACATTGAAAAACTGCTCTATTAGAATATAATACCTACACTTTAAATGCACCTTTTTCTTTCGCCTCAGAAAGGTGCATTTTGTTTTTATATTGTTTTGATACTGTTTTAGTTTTGTTTTGATTTTTGTTTTGTTCTTGAAGAAGACAAGAAAAATATGTGAAAAAGAAGAGAAGGTTATGAGTGTCTTACTACCTAAACAAGTACTTCTGATGTTGATGTACTTATATCATACCTCGTCAAGAATCCTCCAAAGCTTTCTGTTAATGATGTTATAAGTATTGTCTAAAATATTTCCTAATTAATAATTCAGGTCCAAATACCCTTAATGAGTACCTACTCCTGATGATGGTATCTGAGTAAGGAATCAGGGGATTTCCTCTATCATAGATTAAGATAATAAAAATACCCTTGAACCTTTCATGAAATTCACTAATCGTAGAACCCTCAAAATTAGTACCAGAAATTAGCCTATAAGTAGGCTCACCAGTTTCTCTAAAATCAGGAATGTAATCTTGCCAACCTTCTCCAGCTATTTTAGTGAGAATATCAGCAATTCTCTTACCAGCCCTACCATCGCCCAGAGGATTTAACATGCCAGCTACACGATTACGAATTTCATGGTTCTTTTCAATAACATGGTCGACAGTTCTAATGATTCTGTCTCTTTCAGGTCCGGTTAGGAAATTAATGCCAGCCTCGACAGTTTCAGGCCTCTCAGTATTATAGCGGACGGTAATGCAGGGAACACACAGAGTTAGGCATTCTTCTTGTACACCACCAGAATCAGTGATAGCAAAAAGAGAATTAGTGAGCAAGCCAAGGAATTCAAAATAGCCCAAGGGTTTAACAATGGCTAAATCCTTGAGATAGTCCTTAAGACCAAACTCCTCAACACGCTTCTTGGTCCTAGGATGGATAGGGAACACTAAGGGAGTGTCCTTCGAGATAAGAGAAAGAGCGCTCAAAATCTCGCGCAGCCTACTCTTAATATCAACATTCTCAGCTCTATGAACAGTAACCAAAGCATATTCCCTCTCCTTAAGCCCCAACTCTTTCAACAGCTTCCCGCCCTTGGATAGTGCGGTATCCTTGCATTTTAAGACTACATCAACTATTGTATTACCAGTTATGAAAATTCTATGTGGAAAAACGCCTTCATAAAGAAGATTTAAAGCCGCTCTAGTGGTAGGAGCAAAGTGGACGCTGGCGATAGCTCCAGCAACAATACGATTGATTTCCTCAGGCATGCTCCTGTCGTAGCTTCTAAGACCTGCCTCAACGTGAGCGAATAAGTTATCAGTCTTAGCACAAACTAGTGCTGAGGCGAGAACAGTATTAGTATCACCTTCAGCTACGACAATACTCTTACCAATATCTTTCAAAACTCTTTCAAGCTTAACCATAGTCCTAGAAGTTTGTTCAGCATGAGAACCACTCCTAACATCCAAATCATAGTCAGGTTCAGGCAAATTCAACTCATCAAAGAAAATTTTACTCATTTCATAATCGTAGTGCTGACCACTCCAAATAAAAATAAAATCAAAATTTCTCCTACTTAGTCCTTGAATAACTGAAGAGAGTTTAATTACTTCTGGTCTTGGCCAGCGACTATGATAATCTTACATTCCGTCAAAGAGACACCAAGCAAAAATGGTTACAGAGTACTATAACTTCTCTTCTGACAATAATCGTAATAACATTCCCTCTAGTAATGGTTCACATTTAATGTAAGCTAGAGAGTGATACTATGAGAGAAGATTATTTAAAGATCATTTAATATTTTTGCAATAATTATTTTAAACTTTTAACCGTCTATTATACGTGGAGTGTTTATGAATAAGTGCTTTTTGTAAAAATCTCCATTCTTCATCACCATGGGAATTATTGGAAGGCGTAACAATATCGCTAAGATAACTTTTGTGAAGCATTATGGAAATTCGACGATAATTTCTAAAGAACTAGTTTAAAAGTATATGAGAAAACTACTCCATTTACTATCTGAATTTTTACGAATTATAGAAAAGAGAAAACTTATCATCCATTTTTAAACTTACTCTGAATATTAATCTTCAGATTCCTAAATTAATAATTAATAAC
>QMXA01000086.1 GCA_003661905.1 Thermoprotei archaeon
AGTACTTGAGGTATCTTTAGTAATATTCATAACAGCACCTTATTACATGTAGTGCTAGCAGATATATATCCCAAGCCGTTAGTGGTGCAGGGGCTAGTCTACTATGAGAAGACTGTCTCTCCTGCTCCCATATTCACGATACATTGCATTGGCTTTATTACTTCTTGCCATAGCTGCAGGTTGTTATCTTAGATTAATGCCTTTGATAAATGCGATGGAGGCAGGTATCATTGAGAAATATCCTGAAGCTAAGCTCTATGAGCTTGATCCTTTTGAGACCTACTGGATAACTAAGTACCTAATAAATAATGGTCTCGGATCATGGTGGGACTTAACGAATGAAAACCTTGTAACTCATATATTTTGGCATCCTTGGGGGAGGGACTTTACACGTTCAGAACTCCCGGGACTTGCATTCTTTGCTGCAACAACTTATAAAATACTAGAGATTTTTAATGTAGATTTAATGACTTGGATGTGCATAATACCAGTGCTAAGTGCTGCTTTATCTATCATAGGAGTCTTCTTATTATCTCGTGAGATATCTAACTCAATGGCTGCAGGTGTAGCAGCTGCATTAATACTGGCCTTTCTATTTGTTGATAGAACAATTGCGGGTTTCACTGTAAAATACGCATTTGGTCTTGGATTAATACCGATATTTGCCTGGCTTCATGTGAGAACTTGGAAGAGAATGAGCATTGCTTCAGCTATCATAGCAGGCATATTACTTGGTTATTCATTAATTTCTTGGGCAGGTACAGCAGTAGTAGCTTTGGTAGCTGCTAGCACTGTTCTCCTAATGCCGTTAATAAATAGAATTGATTTCAAACATATATTATTATGGATCTTGGAATTAATTCCTGTAGTAATAATGTTAGCACCCATGCCTACTTACGGTATTAGGTTCTTCTATGGAGGAGCTGGTATAGCATTATTAGCTCCAATAATGTTACTGCTATATTCTATTGCTTTACGGAAGGCTATTAGAAAGACTAGGAATACACACATAATATATCTATTAACATTAATAGCAATTGTAGGTATAGGACTTATGGCTATTGAGTTTGGATATATAAGAATTGTTGGAAAGGGCTTGGCTGCTCTAGGTTTAAAAGAAGTTCATCCATTAATTAGAACTGTTGCAGAGTATCAAAAACCAACATCGATAAATATAGTTTGGGGGGCTCTAGGTATTGTAACATTTATTGGAGTAGCTAGTGCTATTCTATTTGGGCTATTCTATGGTCTTATAAAGAGGAAATCTGAGTACTTATTTATGATGATTCTCAGCATAGCGACTTTATGGGGTTTGGTAAATATGAGTTACTTCTTCTCATTAACAGCTATTGTCCTGTCTGTTCCTGCAGGCATAGCTCTGGGATTCATGTTTGTAAAATCTCTACCACCAACAATATTTGGTGTTCCTAAATGGAGAGCAGCTAGGGGTTGGTTTACTAGATATGTACTTGCGATACTTCTCATGATGTTAGCACTACTTCAAATAGCACATGCACTCATGATAGATATTCCAGCTTATAAAGTGACATACCCAACTATAGCTGTCTCAGGCTTACCAATATCAATACCAAATACGGCTTGGTTAAAAGCATTAGAATGGATTAGAGAAAATACATCTAAAGAAGCTGTTATAGTATCTTGGTGGGATTATGGTTATTGGTTATCAGTTATTGGTGAGAGAAGAACAGTAGCCGATGGCTCAACAATAAATTCCTCCCAAATAACATTACTAGCTAAAGCATTAATGTCATCTGAAGAGGAGGCAGCGAAAATATTTACTGAAAACTTTAGAACTCCACCAAACAATACTTATGTTCTTACATATGATGTCTTCATGTACGATATTACAAGAGGCATCATATATCCATGCCCCGAAGCTGATATAGGCAAGTCAGTAGCCGCCATCATGAAGTTAGCCGGTATTGATGTTGAAGGAGATATAGCTAATGGAACATACAGATATGTGTATCCAGCCTATGACTTCGTTAAAGGTGTCTATACTTATCAGCCACGGTGGGAATTAGCTGAGATTTATAACAAGTTATTGTACAAGATGATGATAAATGGTACATATACTTATTTCCTAAATAATGTTGATCCAAAAGCTGTAATGAAGCCTCCAAGGATAGATATATACACTGGAAGATTTATACCGCCGGAGATGTTGCCTGAAGTTCCTAAGGTTCGTATGAAAATTTTCAAACCTGTGAGAATAGTTGCTGAACCTATACAGAATACCATGTACACAGTTCTGGTATTTATTTATAAACTAGACTATAATGCATATAGAGAAGCCATGAAGACGAGTTAGTAATTTTCATCTAAGTACTTTTGACTTACTAATTAAATTGTCCGAGAGAACTTCTATTTCGTAATAGTTAAACCAAGGTATTCTTCCTCTACTAACTCTCAAACCTGCTGCTGCAGCTCCTTTAGCTATAGCTCTCTTCCAATCCTCACCCTTATAAAATTCATATGCGGCTATTGAAAGTAATATATCGCCTGTTCCTGTGGCATCTCCTTGAATTCCTGGTAAGGCCGGTATGTACATTATTTCTTGATTAAAGGAAGCTATGAGGCCATGAGCTCCCATAGACACTATTACTATGCCCTTTGAGTATTTAGAAAGGAACTTAACCGCACTTAATGCACTACGATACATGGGTACTTCTGATAAATCTGCATGGACTATATCAACTATTCTCAGTGCTTGTACTAATTCATTATTCCATCTAATAATTATTTCTCCATAATTATTGGCTTCTCTAACAAAGCCTTGAATATCGAGAGCAAGTGTAGTAGCTACGCTTCTTATATCATAAATAGTTTCTAATGATACTTCTTTATAAACTGGACTTATTATAGCTAGGGAATTTCTCAACATACTTAAAACTTCACTATCCACTTTTATCACTGCTCCTTTCTTGAGTAATTTAACTTTGCGATTTATTTCATCTATGTACACTAGCTCAAATACTGGAACTTCATTACTTACAGTTATGAGCTTTATTCCCATATCCTTTAAGAGATCTATATGTACTCTCTGTGCAGGTGCTATGAGCATTATTTGATCATCGTAGAAGTGTTTTAATGCCATTAAGCAGTAATAAGCAGAACCTCCTATAACCTTTCTATTTTCAATATTGTCTATTGTGAAACTACCTATTATTGCTATGGTACTTCTATTCTTCCTCACTTTCCTCTCCTCCCTCCTCAATAGCTATTGGGACTCTCTTTCTCTCCCAAGAGGATGTTGCATGAGCTTTTATGTGTTCTATAAGATCTTGTACTGTAAAGAAATAGGCTGCTTTTTCAGGTACTACTTGAGTATCTCCTTTTCCTTCTGGACATACGTTATCTATATCTGTGCATATAGGGCATAGTATAAGCCCTGTAATAAGATCTACACAAGTTTCAATTTCCATACCTTCATATATGAATTTTCTCCTACTCCATTTCGGATTCCAACGAAATACCATTCAAATTCACCTCTAACAATTACATTATTTACTATGTAGAGCAGTTAGTTCTAGTTAGATAAGTGGGGTCTTGAAGTGGTGCGGGGGCGGGGATTTGAACCCCGGACGGCCTTCGCCAGCGGATCTTGAGTCCGCCCCCTTAACCTAGCTCGGGCACCCCCGCCCCCAAATGTATAGGTTTTCTGGGCTATAAGCAATGCTACGCCCTGGATTACGTTATGAATTCAATCTTATATTTTACATAGTAGAGGGAAATTCCTTATAGAAACTTAGATTATCTTAGAAGGAATTACTGGATATAAATATATCACTCACGACTTAAGTCTCTATTTCTCAAGTGTGTTATGAAATAATCTATTGCAGCTCTAATGAAATCAGATCTACTCGAAAATCCATGTTTCTTTGCTAAATCATCTATTGTCTTTATTGTTGAAATGTTTAGCTTAACTGAGACAACTTTTGTTGCATCAATTTCGACCTCAAATATTCTTCCACGGCTCTTTGAAACATTAGTTGATAACCTATACATTCCATCACACCTCCTAGGGCACCATAATCAACCACGTACGGATTTTTTAAAAATGTATCCCTACCAGTTACCTAGAGTACCATGTATACTGTTGGTTTCTCCTTAAGAGCCTCGTTGAGAGGTAAGAGTCGGTATTACTAGGTCTCTGCATATACCCTGGTATCAGAAACTATGTGAAACTCTACATGAGTCTAGATAGAAAAGTTTATTTTGAAGTGTGTGGGAGCTTTTTAACCCAATAGACTTTGAAGCTAGGGCCTTGGTGCAGAACGTGAGTGGCAATATTACTTCACTTCTAGAGTATCTAGTACTTAAAATGCTTACTGGAAATGGAATAGTTGTTGAAGCTCTAAAGATGTATATTGTTGATGAAATGAGTCCTAGTACTGTTGCTTCAAAACTTGGACTAAGTAAGCATCAGATCAGAGGATATGCACAAAGAGTAGTCGAAAAAATAGGAGACTTTAGAAAGGCCTTTTTAGTCATTTCAGAAGTATATGATCTACTAATGAGGATAAAACCCATTGTTAGTAACTATGGTCATAGAAAAATATGTATGGTATGCGGTCGTGAACTAAGTACAAGTGGAGAAGACCATGTAAAAAGATACCATAGGGAGGTAGTAGAGGATTATGTCTATAGTATTTTAACAATACTCAAAATTAGAGTAAGTAAAAGAATGGCATCTAGAATACATCAAATGGCTAATACCCCTTCAACGAGTAGTTTATAATTAGTTTTAAGCCTAGTTCCCTCAGTTTGCTCTCGGTGTTTAGGTGAGTAGTGTTAAAGAAATAAATGTTGTTGTGAAAAGGCCTAGACCAAATACTTTAAGAATACTGATTCTAATACCCACACCCTATAGAGCAGCTATGAGTAGTTTATTTCTTCACATGGCATATTCTTATCTTAATAATTATGAACACATATATGCAGAGAGAGCCTGGATTGAAGGGAACTACTATATAGTTTCAGCAGAGACCTCAACCCCTCTGAGAAAATTTGATGTAGTCCTATTCTCTTTATCCTATGAATTAGACTATGTTAGTTTTGTAAAAATCCTAATAGAGTCAGGTCTTAATCCATTCTCAAAATCTAGAGGTCTTAGTGATCCTCTAATAGTTGTTGGAGGTTTAGCTCCTACATCCAACCCTGAACCAATAGCGGAGCTAGCTGATGTAATAGTAATTGGTGATGCAGAAAATTTCCTACAAAAAATAGTTGAGATAGGAAAGGAAGAGAAGAAGCATATAATCGATTACTTAGATGGTATTGAAGGAATTTACATACCGAAGTTTCAAAAAGAACGCATTAAGAAGTCAACAACTTTGGACTTAAATACCGCTTTCCATCCAGTAGCAGAGATTATACCAAAGAATGTCGAACCAATTTTTGGAAGGGGATATTTAATTGAAGCTACTAGGGGTTGTCCTCACTTATGCTCTTTTTGCTTAGAAGGACACGTAAATCTACCGTTTAGATGGCGTTCTTTAAAAATTTTGAGAAAACTAATCAGAAAAGGAGTTAAGGTCTGTGAAGTTAATAAAGTAATCCTATACTCACTATCGCTATTCGATCATCCTCAAGCTAATGATATTCTTCAATACTTAGTTAATGAAGGTTTAGAAGCTAGTATACCCTCTATAAGACCTTCAACACTGACTGATGAACGAATAGAGTTAATAGCAAGGTTAGGTCAGAGAACT
>QMXA01000087.1 GCA_003661905.1 Thermoprotei archaeon
TATTAGAGGTGCTAGAGTTTAGAACAAATATGAAAATCGAGGTATTTACAAGACTCTCTTCGAACTAACTACTTAGTCTGTAAATTATTGTACACAAAATTTTTTAGTTAGAGGAGTTTAGATAACACGAGATAAAGGTTCGGATATTGAAAATAGGGAGTAATGTAGTAATTGGCTTCCTATCATTAGCTACTACAACATTTCTCACAATATACAATATTTCTCATATCTACATACACTCATTACCCTCACTTATTACTGGTATCTCCTTTATCTTTGTTCAATTAGTGTGGATGAATATAATGCTCAATCATTCAGCAACATTCTTTAGACTACATTATTACAAAGAGCTTAAAAAGTTGGAGAAGAATCGAAGTGATTGGCCTAAAGTAGCGATAGTTATACCTGTATATAAGGAACCTAAGGAAGTTATTTGCAAAACTGTAAGAGCAGCTCTCCACCAGGATTATCCGAAGGATAGATTTAGAGTAATAGTTGCTGATGACTCACCTAAGGAATTCTTAGAAATATCTAAGAATTGCCATAATGGTGAACGCTCAAAATATTCAGTACTTACTAGAAATAGTAGGAATGGATATAGAGCAGGAGCTCTTAATCATGCACTTTCAAAGATAGTAGATGAAAAATACATAGTAGTACTTGACGCTGATCACGCACCTCAACCCCATATGCTTAAAACACTCGTTAATTACATGGAGAATTCTGATTACGACGTCATAATGTTTCCACAATACTTTAGAAACCTAGATAAATCACCAGTAGCATTTGCATCATCATTACTCAATTTACATGACTATTTCTTTAACAGGAGAGGAAAGTCCGTAACAAATTCTAGCTTCTGTGTAGGTACTAATTGGATTGGGAAAGTAAGTAGCGTAAAGAAAGCTGGAGGTTTTTATGAAGATAGTATTGTTGAAGATCTAGCTAGCAGCATGATCCTCTGGCATCCAAAGGGTCTGAAAATAGGCTTTGTCAAAGATATACTTGCTAAAGGCCTAGCACCCGAGTCTATTGAAGCTTTTGAAGTTCAGCAATATAGATGGGCTTATGGGACATTTAGACTCTTTCCACAATACATAAAGACATTCAAGAAACTAACTAATTTCCAGAAATTTGATTACCTAAATGTATTTATATGGTACTTAACTGGATTAGTAATCGTTATTTCAAATCTCTTTCCTTTAATAACAGCACTTGGCATAGAATTTTTAAGATTTGAATCTGTTATTGAATATGGATTGATAATAGCTAACTTTACAATTCTCCAATATGTAATATTTTCACTTCCATCTCTTATATTTCACAAAAGTTTTTCCAAAGTATTCAAAGCACAGAGCATATCTATGGTATCAACTATGTCATATGTAAGAGCTCTCATAGACAGCGTAATAGATATGTTTAAGGGTAGGAAAAGACCATATATGGTTACAAATAAGAGGAGCTCTAAGAGCTATTTAATATCTTTACTAAGAAGAGCTTGGTGGGTATTCCCATTAATAAGTGCTAATACAATTTCCCTCCTATTATCACTCTTGATAAATGGAAACTACATAATAGCTGGTTGGAGTATGTATAATCTAATGTGGTGGAGCAGTTCATTAATTTTCCATGCACTATGGCATGTACCTAAGAAGAAGAGAGTAATAAGGCTCGCAACAACTATGCCCAGGACTTTCAGTTGCTAAGATCTATGATTTTTATAAATTTCAAAGTATCTAAATACCTCAGTTCTTAAGTTATATGAGGTGTCTTAATGCTCAAAGCTGTAACTCTTGATGTATGGAATACCATACTGGACATAGATATGTTCTATTATAGAGTAGCTGAATACTTAGCTGGACTTACTAAAAAACCTCAGAAAGAAATTACTGACTTAATTCACAAGGGCTATAAAGAGATTAGGTACATGAGAAAACTCGGAAAGTTCAGTGATCATTTAATAGTTCTACAAAGCCTTAGAGCATTATCCAACATAGTAGGTATAGAGATGGGCATTCTTAAAAAAGCATTCACAGAGACTATCACATCCATAAATCCTCAAGATGTAATTATTGAAGGAGTCATTAATGTACTACAAGAGTTGAGGGACTTAGGATTAAAACTTGCTACAATTGGAAATGTTATTTTCTGGCCTGGATCCCTCACAAGATCATTATTAGAGAGATCAAATATAGCTAGGTATCTAGAAATTCAAGTGTATGCTGATGAAGTTGGGTATTCAAAACCTAAGAAAGAAATTTTTCACTACACACTTAGATGCCTCGGAATAAATAATCCTGAGGAAGTTCTCCATGTAGGAGATAGTCTTTACGAAGATTTTGCAGGTGCTATACTAGCGCACATGAAAGCTGCCTTAATAGATTCCGCTAGAGATACAGTAGTTGAGATAGCTGATGGTGAAGCATTCATAATTCCTAACATAGTTCATTTACCCAAAATAGTTAGGAAAATTATGAGTAGAGATTGTGAAACATGATTTTATTGTTACTTTAAATTAGTAATTCACATAAAGTTAGTGGGGTTAGCCGTGGCTATTCTAGAACAGATACCTAGTGAGATAATTAATCTCGTACTTAAGTATTCTAAGGAGGTAAGAAACCTTGTTAAATGCCTACGTATAGGTATATCAATGCTTAACCAAGTAAGAGTTGGTGAAGCTCTAAGGGCATTATCTGAGTGTATTCGTGCTGATACCAGAGCTGATAAAATTAGACGTGACATACTTTATAAAATAGGAACTGCTATTAAGGATGGAAATATAAGAGAAAGCATAGTAAGACTTATCCGTAGACTTGATCTAATATCAGAGTGGAGTAAGGAGGCTTCTAGATACTTAACAATAATTCCGTACCTCGAAATACCCGTAGAACTTAGAGAGAAAATGGAGGAGCTTAGTAAGTATAGTCTTGAATCTGTAGATGTTCTTGTAAATGCAATTGAGGCTTTATTAGAAGGTGATATGGATAGAGCTAATGCACATGCATCACGTGTTGAACAACTAGAGGAAGAAGCAGATGAAGTTGATGTAGTAGCTAGGAAGTTCCTACTAGCTATGGGTGAGAGAATATCTAATCCAGCACTAGTAGTTATGTTAAGAGATTTCATAGAATCATTAGAGAGCATAGTTGATTATGCAGAAGATGCTGCTGATTATGTTAGAGCTTTAGTAATAAGATTCAGAGAATGAGGTGAAGCCCTAGGAATATCAGAGCTGACATACTTATCACTATCGGAAAAGCAATTATCCATGCAGAGAATATTTTGAATAATACTCTTTTATTAACAGCTTTAAAACCCTTAGCAAAACCTACACCAGCTACTGCACCAACGATCGCTATAGTAGTTGAAACAGGTAGACCTAGTCTAGTAACTATGAGTACTGATAGTGATGCTGAGAGCTGAGCAGTAAATGCTGATGAGTATGTCAATGTAGTTATTTTCTCACCAATAGTTTCTACAACTCTATAACCCCAACTAATTATACCTATAGCTATACCAGCTGCTGCAAAGGCCAGTGCTGGCACCGATATATCAACTACTTCAGGTACATAGCCATGTGTCAAAGCTATTATAACTGCTGAAAGAGGACCTGCAGCATTAGCAACATCATTAGCCCCATGGCTAAATGCCATAGATGCTGCTGCAACTAGTAATAGAGCTTTAATAAGTTCTCCACTCATTGATTCTTTCTTACGAATTAACCTAGCTCTATAATAAATAGTGAAGCATCCTATACCTGCTAGTCCTGCAAGAGTTGATAATACAGTGACATATATTAGATCAGTTAGCTTCATAGTCTTGACCATTAATAAGAATAGTGTTGAGAATATCATTATGAAGAGAGATATCACAGCAACATATGGTAATAAATGAACTTTCTTAAACATACGCTCAAATACATAGTATAGAGCAACAGCCATTAAACCACTAAATACTGGTAGAACAATCCAGGAAGTTATAATGACTGTTACTGTACTCCAATTAATCATACCCATTCCTATAGCAGCAAGACCAAAGCCTATGACTCCTCCTACAGTTCCTTCAGATATGGACATGGGGATTTTGAACCAAGTTGCTACGAGAACCCAAATACCAGTAGCTATGAGAGTAGCTATCATACCTCTAATAACTATAGTGGAATCAGGTATCATAGATATATCAACTATGCCCTTCATTATTGTCATTGAGACAAAGCGACCAAATAATATAGCACCTAAGAAATCGAATAAAGCAGCTATTATAAGTGCCTTCCTAAGAGATAAAGCACCAGCACCAACAACCGTACCTATAGCATTAGCAGCATTGTTAGAACCATTATTCCAAGCCACGAAGAAAGCTGCTAAACCAGCTAGTAGCAACCAGTAGATCTCCATGAGCAGCACCTAGCTCTTTGGAATTACAGTGAATAATACTATTATAAAATTTACAACCAATAAAACTTGAAGACCCTAAATTCAATTCAGCAACAAATAATTACTGAGAATTTCTAGTTCTGAAAATTCTTCTTTTCAAATCTCGATATATGATTAAGAATAGAGGAGTTAGAGAATTGATTAAGAAGCAAACAGCTATGAGAATTACATAAGCAAGCCACATGCCTAAGTAGGTAATTGCTAGTTTCAATACCTTATCAGCAATTACTGATTCGTACATTAAGTACGGAATAAAAGTACTCAGTATAGGAAAGCCTACGATGAGTAATTTCTGAAATTTCATTGCAGCTCTCTTTATCTTTGAAGTAACTATGTAGTATAGAAATATTAATGGAGCGGCTATTAGTGGAATAAGAACAGAAATACCTATAGATAGAAATTCAATTATAAGTGCTAATAATAATGATATGACAAGTAACTCACACCAAATACTAGGAAGGATTTTAAATAAATCCCTAGCTAAGTTCCAAGAACCCTGAAGATCCAGCATTTTTACAACCTCTAACTATTACTAAGCTATGGATTTAAAATAAGACTTCAACACTAAATATACATAGCACACTTCATTATATGTGCCGTACTATCCATTTATGATAACTATTAAAATATTTCTTTAGAAACGCACTACACCAGTTATTTAACCCTTTTCAATTTCCTCAGCTACTATGAGGAATTCAGCTCTTGGAAATTCGGCAGTTCCTGAAATAACTGTTTTAACGTCATTAACTTCTAGTATTATTTTTGGAGCTAGAGCTACAGCATAATTACCTGGTTTAGTGGTGTAGTAGAGAGTTACAGTATCCCAAATCCAAGAAGCATTCTCTCCAGGTTTCAATTCAAGTTCTAACAATATATTTGTTGAAGGTTGAAATACTAGATCCTTTAGATGTTTATTTACTGGGTCATAAATATAAATACTCCAAGGCTTTCTAGGTCTTAGTTTAATTGTGATATTGCATATATTTATCAATCTTATACTTACGGATTCACCTACATTATAGTTATGCTTATCTGTTTCAAATCTCAGACATTGTTGAAGCGTTGCCAAAGGAGGGATTGAACTTGAAATTCCTGTAGTAGTTGTAAAAGTAGTGTGAGTTGTTACCAATGTAACTCCTCTAACCTTCATATCAATTACTATAGGGATTGTGAAGAACTCTAGTGCTCCTTTCTCATCTGTGAGAATTGGATATATGTATATCA
>QMXA01000088.1 GCA_003661905.1 Thermoprotei archaeon
GAAATACTCAATAAAGTTCATAAAGAAACCCTACAATTAATTCAAGAACTTCTTAATATAGATTCTAAAGCTGTTGAAGATGTGATGAGAGATCTCCTAGATTATACTATTAGAAGATTTAGAGCTGAAAGAGTAGCTGAGCCTGAGAAAGAAGCCGAGAAGTTCGTAGGTAAAAACCCCATAGATTATATTAGATCTGTCATTAATTACATTGAGAACAGTAATTTAATGAAACTCTCATTAATGAGATCTAAAGGAAATGTAATAACTGAACTAGGTAATGACTATGCAGCATTTTTAGACTTCGCAATGCTCATTGGAGCATGTTTTGTAACATCGAATCCTGTTCTAATTAAGATAGCTTGGGATGTCAGTCCTGAATTCTGGAATAAGAGAGCTGATGATCTCATACTAAGTATATTTGATGTAAGTGAGCTAAAGAAGTTATTTACTAAAGGAAGTGAAGAAGAGAGGAAGAAAGTTGTTGAAAGATTAACAGTTATGATGACTATGGAGATAGTTTATGAAAATGCAAAACTCCTTAGAGACATATTCCTAGTAACTGAAGGTGAAGCAGGCCAAATTAGCCTACAGCTAAATCCGAAACTCCATACAGATCCAGAAGCCATGGTTAGAGAAGCTCTCTACGTCTGGAGTGAATTGAGTAAGAAACTTGGTGGTATACCAAACATAGTATTCAAAGTACCTGCTAGTTATGCAGGGCTCAAAACAGCTGAAGTAGTTACTGCAAGAGGTATAGGTGTTAATGTTACAGTGAACTTCGGATTATTTCAAGAAGTTAGATTTGCAGAAGTAATTAATAAGAGTGGTGTTATAGCATCATACTTAACAATAATGAATGGAAGATTTGCTGCCCCAGTAATTAAAGAGCTTGAAAGTAAGGGTCTAGATGTTAAACCTGGTTGGTGGTCTGGAGTAGCAGTAGTTAAAAGACTATATAGAATACTATATAAACCAATTGAAGAAGGTGGTTGGGAAATATATCCATTGAGAATTAAAGAACTAGTCGCATCTCTCAGAATATATGATGATTATTACATAGACATAGTTGAATCTGTAGGAGTACCAGTAATTACAGTATTTCCACATGTTAGAAGAGGTTTTGATAGCAAGGAGAGGAAAATAGATCTTAGAGCTGTTGAGAAGGAAGTAGATAAGCAGATTTTGAAGGCATTGACAAATAGTGAAATATTTAAGCAAGGTTACTATTTATCCGGAGATCCAGAAGAATTCAAACCCGAGGATGTAATTAGACTTGAAGATGTTGATAAGTTGAGTGAATGGCCTTCTTATAAAAGAACAATTACCCAATTTGCACAAGGATTCGATGACATGGGTAAGTTAATAGAGCAAAGAATTCTACACTTAATATCAAAAACTTGATTAAAATAATTAGTTTTTAATCAATATACAACTCATGGGGTTAATATCTTGTTCAGAGCAGGTCCAAGGTATATAGGTCCAATACCTCATCCAGCAATAGGAATAAGGTTACCAGACATAGTTTTACTACCAATACTACGCGCATTTAAGGATTACAACGTAGTTGGAGGCTTCATGCTTTCATATAATCGTGAAACTGCACCTAGAAGAATCCTAGATTCTCTAGATCCTAAGCTTCTATTCTATGGGCATACAGGAACTTCAATTAGTGAGTACATAACTAAAGCAACTGAATATTCTTTAAAATATGGAGTACCAATAGAGTTGGAAGCCGACCATGTATCATTAATGGCCTCGCCAGAAAGGGCCATAAAGAGAATAGCAGGAGCAGAATTTGAGTATGGCTTGAGTGATGAAGAGATTTCTGAATCACTAAGATACATAGATGAAGAGTTTAAGGAGGTAAAGAAAGCAGGAGGTGTGAATTTCGTAACAATAGATACTTGCGAATTAGTGGATCTAAGGGTTGATTCACTTAGTAATGAGGATGTTCTGAAAAGCTATGAAGAAGTAATAGATGAAGAAACTAGAAGGAGACTTGAAAGAGAATACCTAGATAAAACCTTCACATTCATAAGTCCTAAGAGAATAATTAGGTTAAGTATTAAGAGAGAAACACTTGCTAGATTAGCACTGAAATTTTTCAAAAGTATAAACTACGTTAGAACTGTATATGAGATAATTTCGAAGCACTTAGAATTACATAGATTTGGTATTGAAGTATCTCTAGATGAAATTCCTCAAGTAACGAAACCTGAAGAACTCTTCTTTTACTTAAATGAGCTTCGACACATAGGCATTTATCCAGATTTCATAGCCCCTAACATAGGGTTTAAAAAGCGCGAAGATTATACCAAAGACCTAAACATTCTGGAAAGAACCATAGAATCTTTACACATAGTAGCTCAATCATTTGGTACATTATTATCTATACATTCAGGTAGTGGTTCTCATCCATATAGTGATAAGGGAATAGGAGTATGGGAAAGAGTAAAAGAAGCTACAAAGGGAATGGTTAAATACAAGGTATCTGGTGTATATATTCAATTACTACTAGAAATAATGTCTCAATTCCCCGAAGGATCAAGGCCTAAAGCTGTGTATAGCGAAATTTTTGATACAGTTTATGAATATCTAAGAAATGTCATTAAGAAAAGAACAGAGCTATATTCAAAGCATTTAGAGAAAATGCTTAGCGAATATGAGGAAATGGTATCTAAAGATCCTAATTACTTAAGAAATCCAAGAGCTAACTTCTTTAGGCACTTCTTCTTCCTATTTCAATGCTTAAGAAATGAAAGAGGAGTTAGATATCTAAGGAACAAAGTACTTGAAGTATATGAAGAATATGAAGATCTTAGACGCATTTACACAAGGGAAGCATATGAATTAACGAGGAGATTAATAACAAAGCTTGGGTTCGAGAATAACATCCTAAAGTATAGACTTGAAATACTAAAGACTTAAATATTTTTATTTAGAAAGAAATAATTAAAAAAGAATTCAAACACTCTTTATATAACTATAATTCAGATTCTAAGAATAATTGATATGCTCTCATAAGTACTGATTTAGCTGTATTCAATATTTCTAGAGGACTTTGATTTTCCTCAGGTTTAACTTCGAAGCTTACGGCACCTCTATACTTTATCTTATGTAATACTGAGAGGAGTTTTGCAACTTCTTTTTCTGTATTAAGAGCTCCAGGTCTGTGAAATCCTGGATGTGAATCATATAGCTTATTGCCTACTTTCTTAGCACATCCTATATGTATATGCCCTATATAATCTGGGTATGAGGATAGAACTTCTGGATCTTCATCTAGTAAAGGACCATGACTTAAATCCCACATTAAGTAAATATTCCTATACGATTCCCTTACTGCATCTATCACCTTAACAGCTTCAGGTAAAGGTCCTATAAGACGCTTTTTATCCCATTTATAATCAAATGTTTCTAGTAGAACTATCATATTGTGCTTAGATGCCTCATCAGCTACTGCTTTCAAAGTTTTTACAAGTGCTTCAATGGCTTTGCCCTTTAGCTCCTTAGATACTATAGGTCCAGAACATAGAGCTACTGCCTTCATTCCTCTTTTACCTGCTACTTTGGTTTCCGATACTAACAAAGCTTCTGCTTCTCTTCTCCTTTCCTCATCTATAGCATTAGGATTGTAGCCCTCTACAAGTATTTCAGGTTGTAGAGCTCTAGCAAATTCTTTCAATGGCTTTAAATTCTTTATCTTCACCCACTCTTCATCACCAATATATCCAACTTCAAGTAAGTCGAAGAATGGATCCTCAATTAATACTCTAAGTTTCTCTGAGGCCTCTTCATCGCTCTTTATTAATTCAGGAAATAACATGAACGTAACTATACCTACTTTCCATGGGAATTTAGCTAATACCTCAATACCCTTAATACGTGAACTTGTGTAGAACACCATTAACTCCCTCTCAGCTACCTTGTAGAACATAGTAAAAAGTTTACTTTATTTAATTAAGAATCCCTTCTTGGCTTTAAATATTGATTCAGAGTCTTAATTCCTACTCTTAACATCTCTTCATATGAGGGCTTAGGTATGGCTTCTATGCTTATGTAACCTTGATAACCTATTCTCAGTAATCGACATATTATTAGTTCCCAGTTAAGCATTCCCATACCAGGTGCGAGTCTATTATTTTCAGCTGCATGTACGTAACCTATGTATTCTCCAGCTTTTAGTATTGCATTATATGGGCTCACATCTTCTATTGTCATGTGATAAGTATCTAGTAGAATCTTAACTCTGCGATATTCTCTAGCTAATTGGATTGAGTCCTCAATAGTATTAATGATATCTGTTTCGTACCTATTTATTGGCTCTATTAAGAATATAGTTCCATAATCTTCAGTATTTTCCAAGATTTTTTCTAAGCTCTCTCTAAGTGTTTTGAGTGCTTCAGATTTAGGTCTCCCTTCACATTTACCTCTTGCAAGTCCTATAACTACATAGTTATACTTACTTAATGTTGATGAGATTTCAGAATATTTGATGAAGAATTTTATAGCTTTCTCTCTCATATCTTTAGAGCTATGTGTAAGACTAATACCATAACTTAGATATGAAAGTCCTGTTGATATTGCTGAGAGTTCAAGTCCATACTCATTTAGTTTAGAGGAGAGTTGATTAACGTCAATATTGAATGGATTTGGAATATTGATTTCGATACCATCATATCCCAAGTCTCTCATAAGATTAAGTATTTTATCAAGAGATCCTTTTACAACTGCCTCAAATTTGGTCTCTTCACTCAGAGCATATACTGCAGCTATTCTCAATTCTGAGCACCATATAATTAAGGTACTAAATGAATTAGTTTTGATGCTGTTATTAACGTACTTCCTCTATAGGTCCTAATCCTTCTTCAGGCTTATTGAATTGGAAGTCTTTAATACTTATCCATGTTCTTGGGATTTTTCCAGGTGGATAAGTCTTCTTAAGCCATTCTATGAACTCTACAACTCTTCTAATTACAGTCTCTACTATTACTTTTCCTTTCTCTGGATCAGCCTTAAATGCCCAGCCTACAAATCCCTTGGGATAGTAATAGAGCTCTGGTAGGTGACTTACATCGTACCAATTGAATGGTTTATCAGGAAATACATTTCCAGCTGCATTAACCCATTTGCCAGGGATGAGTCTTACAACACCCCAAGATCCTTCTTTCTTAAGGGTTTCAGTATCTACAAGATCTGGAGCTACATACCATGTAACACTTGTTTCAACTTCATCAGCATGTATGAATGGATGCTCAATCTTAACACCTGGTGCTATTTCTTGACCACTACCTGCTTTTCTAAGTATATCTTGAGCCCATGACCACCAACTTGTTACTAGTATTAGAGCATGTACATCCTTCTCTACTATTGCAACATCCTTAGCTATTGGAAGTACGTATTCTTGGCCATGGCTATTCCATACAATTATCTTCTTAAATCCAGCATTTGAAAGCCATCTAATAATATCTGATACATATTCAATGAGAGTAGTTGCTTTTACAGGTATAGTCCCTGGTAATCCATAATGATGACTTGGATGACTTCCATAAGGTATTGGTGGTGCAACAGTAACTCCAGTTTCATAAGCTATGC
>QMXA01000089.1 GCA_003661905.1 Thermoprotei archaeon
CTTCATATAGGTATTGATGTACAAAGACAGAGAGGCTTCACAGCTGAAGCTATTGGAAGTCTAATAAAAACAGCTAAACAAGTATTCAAAGGCCCTATAGCCATAGCCGGAGGATTGAAGCCGCATAATATACCGTATTTAATAGAACTCGGTGCAGAAATAATAGTCATAGGCTCAGCAATAACTAAGTCTCAAGATCCTTATAAAAAAGCTAAGGAATGTATGGATATAATAATGGAAGCAGTATCTAAAAAAGGCTCATCCATTTAGTTTTATTACTTACCTTAAGAATAATTCTTCCCATTTCTTAGCTAGTTCAACACTTACTTTAGTATCTACAAAAATCTCTGATACCTCTCTTATGTCTTCAGCTCTTATTTCGTTCCTACCTTTTCTCTGAGCAATTATTCTTGCAGGCTCCATTAGCTGTACGGCATAGCGTAGACTATGCTCAGCTCCTATCTTTACCAAGAGATCTAAAGCTTCCTTAGACAATCTTATATCCTCCTCATCCGCCCTTATCTTTATAATCTCGCGGATTTCATCCGGGGTATAGGGCTTTGTTGGTATTATTAATAATCTATCAAGTATATCCAGTGGTACTCCATGTGGTGATTCAATATCTGTTCCTTTAATTCTTGTTAAACCCCTATTTGTTGCTAGAATTATTATTGGTGAGAATTCACTTTCCATGACTCTAGTTAAGAAGCTGAATGCTTCAATATCTAGCATATGTGCATCATCTATGAATAGAACTCCTGGTACTAATTCAGCTTTCTTAGTCTCTAACCACTTCTTAACCGTTTCATCAACAGCTTTTCTAATTTCTGGATCAATTTCCTTCTCAGCAATTTCAAATCCTAATAAGGCTGTTAAAGAAGCTTTTTGAGCTACATAGTACTGGTCGAGATCGTGAAGAGTTAGGGTCCTAATTATTTCCTTCTCCTTAAGTATTCTACCACTAGGCATTTCCTCATAATAACGCCATATATCTATATCGTAGTATCTAGCTTTCTCAACACCCTTAACTCTTCCTATTTTCCTTACGTGACCTGTTTCGGCATCTATCCATATTAAATCTCCTTTCCTTATTCCTAATTCAGCTAATTGCGCTGCTATTTCTTCACTAACTTCGAGAGTTTTCTCATCATCTTTAGTTGCTAATGTAATTCTTGCTCCTCTAGGTATCTTTACATATGGATTAAAGGGGTGTCTAGCCATCATAAACTTTATCTCTCTAACAACACCTTCATAAACTTTCCTTACCTCCCTAACTCTAATACCTATAGCTCTTCTTACGGCTCGCATCAGAACTTCCGTCTTCTTAATTTCAGCTGAATATAGTTCAGATCCCGACATTGCTACAAATGGTGTGTCGATACCGAGTTCTCTAGCTATTGCAACTGCCAATGCTGTTTTACCTGTACCGGGAGGACCTACAAACAGTATTCCCCTACCAGCCATTCTTCCTTCTTTTATCATTTGTACAATTATTCCGGCAGCTTTTCTCGCTTCAAGTTGTCCAACTAATCCATCAGCTACAGGTAATGGCTCTCCATTCTCATCAAGACCTAGACCCTTAATATGGCTATGAACACTTATTCTTCTAACTTCAGCTTTTCGTGAAACCTCTCTTATCTCTACAGGCACCACAGACACCATAATATATCTAGGAACTTAACTCTCAATTTAAGCTAATTCTACTTCCTCAAATCGTCCTCTCTTGAGTATTGCTTTTCTACTTACCCAAATTCTCAAAGTTTGATAGAGTATCAAGCCTAGTAGAAGACATCTTATGAAAGCAATCCATTGTGTAGGTGATGTTCTAACCCAGGGACCACCTTCACACGATATTCCTAGTAAACTGCACCAATAGCTAAGTGAGAACCATAAGAGAATTATTAATCCGTTTAAAAAGTCGAAGGAATATATCATGAGGGGTTCTGAAGGGGCGAGTAATGCTAAGTATGGTAGTAATATTAGATTCATCTGAGGAGTGTATACATAGTTAAAAAGGATAAAACCTGCAGTAACAAGCCATGACTTTACAAGAATCCGATTTTCATAAATTCCTTTAATGGGTAAGAATGAGAATACAAAGATACTTAAAGCTACAAGTGCTTGTGAAAGTGAACGTAATCCTTCACTCCATATATTATCAGTAAACATGACATACCAAGAATTCTCAAGGTACCACGATGCATGATGAGATATGAAATCATGAAAACCTCTAGGAGCTGCCATTAATATAAGCATATATGGAATTAGACCTCCAATAAGAGCTCCGCTCATGAACTTAGTTCCATCTTTAAATCTTCTAGTGAAATATAGCTCTAATACTATAGGGAGAATAATAACTCCAGGTATGATTTTGGATGCAAGAGCAAGTCCTGCAAAAATTCCTCCTCTAAAACTATCCTTCTTAATGAGGAGATAGAATAGCGATCTAATAGCAAAGGCTATGGCTATTAGATCCCAATTATATGTTGCGAAGAGAACTAATGATGGCATCGCGATGAGGTAAATAGCTTGCCACCTAAGCTTTAACTTCTGTGCTATGCCATATACATCTGTAACAAGCAGGAGTGCTGCATAGAGTATTATTAGGGATTGAAATAGGTAATTACATAGCACTTTTTCATCGTCATTTTCGCTCAATACATTACTTATAGATGTTGTTATTAACCATGTAAATCCTATTATAGGTGGATATTCGAATTTGTAATGTATGTATGGTATTGCGAAATCTCTAGGCTCTACATACCATCTGCCACCTTCTTCTATTTTCTTCTTCCCTATGAATAAATCTGTATATATTGAATTTATATCAGAGTACATACTAGGATTTCCGAAAGGGCTTGGCATATGAAGAAATGTACTTAGAAGAATCATGAATAGCATTACTACAATCAATAATCTATAATCTGAAATCACTACAAGTCCCAATCACTAGCGGAGAAGTAAGTCTATATAAGCCTTAGCTTCTCAAGGAGAAATAGGAGGCTGCAAACGACTTTGGAGATGAAATCCAAGAATCTAGTGCCGATAGCTATAATACTTATTGAAGCTATAGTACTTGGATTTGCAATTTCTGAATGGAATCTATATAGTGCGTGTCCAGGTGATGAAGGTTACATAACTGATGAAGTCTGGTATGTGAGTTCAGCACGTAACATGCTCACATTATTATTTGGGTTACAGCCCAAACCATCTGGGTCTCGAGTTACCGCGACAATCGAATTACCTGTTAAGCCTAATCTTAGTGACATAATTAAAGTAGCAACACAATATAACATAACGTTGCTAAAAACGAATTATGAAAAAATTAATGCAATTTACATTGCAGCTCCTGATATGACATCTCTGAATTTATTTGCAAGAAATCTTAGTGCTACTCGCATAGTTCTCGGATATAAGTATAAGGATGTGGATTTTATCTTAACATATCTAAATACTGAACATCCACCATTAGTTAAATACTTCATAGCACTCTCAATGCTACTAATAGGTGATTATCCTATGTCATGGCGTATACCTAGTATCATAGCCGGTTCCTTAACAATATTGCTAACAGCCCTTCTAATCTCAAAGCTCATAGAGAATTACTGGGCAGGTGTTTTTGCTGCAATTTTACTAGCTATAGATCCCCTCTTCAGGGCTATGAGTGGCGTTGCATTACTCGATATATTTGTGTCATTATTCGTAGTAGCTTCACTATACATGGCTTATAATAGGAGATTCGGAGCTGCAGGTATTCTTCTGGGTGCTGCTATTGCATCTAAATTTAGTGCTGTATTCTCTGTAATACCTTTATGGATCACGATGACTAGACGCGGTGCACAAGTATCAGACATTATAAGACTTGGGATAGTTGTTCCGATTCTCATTTTCATATTAATATCAATGCCTATGATAGCGACTCTAGGAGTAAATAGATGGATGTCGGAGTCAGTTATAGGAGCTATAAAGTGGCACACTCAATCAAAGCATGAAGCTGGTCAAGGACCTCCAGTTTCTGCACCTTGGCAATGGATTACAGGTGAGAATTCATTCTGGCTTCATATAAATCCAAACATTGTGGCTAGAGGGAATGGTGCATTATACACATTTGTCGCCTTAATATCAATACTAGCTGCTGTACTACTAATTGATAAAGAGTATATATTCTTAACAATGCTATGGTTATGGGGTACTTGGGCTGGATACGTAGTTCTATGGATTATAGGTAATAGAACTCAATATAGTTTCTATGCCATTCACATAGCACCACTAATATACATTGCATTAATTACATATGTATTCAAAATACTTGCTGATGAATTCACATTTAGGGAAATTATGAGAAGATGGTACTTAGTTCTAACTAGACTATATATATCCTTTATAAAGTTCATGAAATGGTTACTATGGGGAGAAACCCTAGGGGTTAAAGAAAGTGCTGAGTGAGTTATGGCAGAGCATCAAGGAGGTAATTTCATGGCTTAGAAAATCAGGGTTAGAATCATCAGAGCTCTATATAAAGTTAAGCGAGATCTCAACTAAGGTTGCCCTCATGAGAGAACCACCAGTGCCTACAAAGGAATTTGAAGAAAATTTGAAACAAGCTTTCGAAGTTATTAATGGGATTAGAAAGGATTTATCTCAAGGCTCTTTCAGCGATGCCGTGACTAAGCTCTCTAAGTTAAGCGAAGTAATAACTAGATTAGAGAAATCTTCACGCTCAGCAACACTCAAGTTTGCTTTACCTTTCATATCTTCAGCTTTACTCATTATAATACTTACACTAATCTTCATAATATATCTTCAAGTATATAGTATTTCAGCAACAACCTATATAGTACTAATGCTCAGTATCGCCATAGCAATGTGTTTAGCTTTTTCTGCAATTATTGCTTCATTTCTACATGCTAGAATTAGTGCTTTAGCTTTATTAAGCTCTGTTTTAATTCTCATAGGCATTATCACATACATATATCCATGGAACTATACAGAGTTCTGGATAAGCCTCACAGCCTTAAGCTTGGTGGGTTTAGAAACTCTATTCATAATTGCTAAAGGTCGAAGAATAATCATTAAGCTACAAATGCTCGAGCTTCCTGAGATTATTCCTAGAATTGAAATTGAATCAAAAACTCCTGCTATCAGCAAAGAACTCAAAGATATGTATAAAAAGCTTGAGAAACACTACGTGGAAATTTATGGTTCATCAGGTTTAGATATTTTAAGATACGAAATTACATGTATGATGAGAGCAGGTCTGAGCTACGAAGAAAGCCTTAAGAAGCTTTGGGAGAGGCTTGGAAATAGGGGTAAATTTGTCAGCTCCGCAGAAGAGCAAAGAACTTAAGGTATTTTCTAAACGGGTCATTACCATAGATCAAATAAAAAGAGACTCTAGAAAACTAAGGTTATTAATGATAATAAACATACTTGAGGAAATAAGCGAGAAAGCACTTACGCATTTAATATACTTAATTCAGAAAGAGAAAGGAATTGACCTAGGATATAAGTTCTTTCTTGTTGCGGGTAATCCATCATCTAAACAGCTTCTTGATGATATATTTGCATTACTGTATGTAGGAC
>QMXA01000090.1 GCA_003661905.1 Thermoprotei archaeon
AGGAATTGGTAAAGATAATTGAAGGAATAATTATCGAAAATGCCAATGTAATAAAAGCTCGTGGAGAACGTGCTTTCGGATTAGTAATGGGTAAAGCTATGTCCAAACTTAGGGGAAGAGTAGATGGAAAAGTAGTTGCTGAAGTAGTAAGGAAGAAACTTAAAGAATTCCTATCTTCTACTTAGATCTTTCTTAAAGATTCTTCATTATGTTCTGTAAAGAATTATCATAACAACGTTAATTACCACCATAGTTTATAATGAAATCTGTCAGACTGGTCTAGGCTCATCATTTATCAGTGCCGGTAGCTCTCCATCATCCAAAGATGGTTTAATGATCCGTTAGTTCTATCTAGTGTGGTACTCACTTATTGTTAGAAGCAGGGGTTTTAATGCCTGTAGATATGAAGATTTGGAATGCTGAGAAGGAAAAAGCATGGAGACAATTGAGTGAAGATTTGGAAATAGGGTATCTAGATGAAGATATTAGGCCAGTGCTTCTAGAGTTTTTTAGAAGGCCTTGTTCATTTACAAAAAGTTCTTGTAGTGGTAGAATAGTTATCGTTGATGCTAATATGCCCTGGGAAAGGCAAAAAGCTACCATATTATTCAAGAAGCATAGCCCAATAACTGTTGAAGAGATAGCACCATTCTATAATCAGAGAGTTCTCTATAATCTCTGGATCATAGCCTCAGGACCTATAATTCATGCAATTACCTGTAATTTAAAAGAAGCTTTAACAATTCTTAAGATAGCACGCAATGCAGGATTTAAACATAGTGGTATCCTATCTATAAGAAAAAGCGGCATAGTGATCGAATTAGTAACAGGTGTAAGAGCTGAAATACTTCTAAAAAGAGGTAATAAAGTGATTGTTAAACTCGATGAATTACCTGAAGTGGTCGAGATCTTAAATAGGGTGTTATTGATGGGTAAAGAGAGATTAGAGAAACTTTATAGAGTACTGAAGCAATACAATGAAGAAATATGTTGCTAATTACTAAGATTTAAAGGGTAGAAAACAGAAGTCTACGTTTAGCTGAGAGGTCAAGAGGTGATATAGTGTGGGAGAGTTATTGGATAAGATAAAACCTCTTTCGCCAGGACAAGAAGAAATGAAAGCTGCATTGAGTGATAAGAGTTACGATGTAATAGGATTCTTTGGACCTACAGGAACTGGTAAATCATTATTTAGCTTAGCATATGGGATAGACTCAGTTATATCAGGTGAATATAAAAGATTCATAGTAGCTAAGCCTGTTATAGATGTAGTTACTGGTGAGGAGATAACAATAACTAAAGCACCTGAAGCCTTTATGCAAGTAGTAATGGAGTACGTAAATGATGTCATTGGAATGTTTATAGAGCGTTCTAAAATAGAAGAATTGATGAAGGATGGTAAATTAGTATTTGTCGATCCTCATTACTTAAGAGGAAGAACATTCGATGAAGCAGTAATATTCATTGACGAAGTACAAACAATACCCGCAGAAGGTTTTATAGAAATGATAATACGTGTTGGTAGAGATTGTAGACTTATTGTAGCTGGAGATCCCATATTTCAAAGACTAAGAAATGTTGAACATGATCCTTCAGCTCTTATAAGAGATGTATTAGTAAGTGAAGAAAGAGCCAAAGTTGTAGATCTAGGAATTAAGGACATTGTGAGAGAAGGTGCTAAAAGAGGGCTTAGATTATTATTTGAATACAAAATGAGATCCAGAGAGCTAAGTGAAGAAGAAAAGAAAGCATATGATGTGCTTAAAGCTCACTCACCCGATGCTGATATAATAACAATACTTGACATTACTGAGGATAAAGAAAGGTATGAAATAGCACCAGAACATGTACCTGATCTCTTAGTAGTTGTAAAGCAGGGTCATTTAGGGAGATTAGTAGGAAGGGGTGGTGAAAGAATTAGTGCTGCAGAACGAGAACTAAACAAAAGGATAAGAGGTGTAGAACTTAATCTCAACTTTAAAGACATTATTAGAGCCATACATCCAACATCATGGATATGGAGACATATAGTTGAAGCAGATTTCGCAGGTCCAAATTTGCAAGTTAAAATATATGAAGATATCATGGGACCTATGGTAGGTCAACGAGGTATGTATATAAGATTCCTGGACTCAGTATTTAGAAAGCTAATCGGTGTTGGTGTTAGAGTCGTTCCCATAGAAGAGCGTAGAAAGCGTAGAAGATCTTAGCATCTATCTTTTCCAATTTCAATATCTAATGCAACTTGGTATTTCTTAGGTCCTGCCGATCTGACAACTCGTGCAAAAACTATGCTAAAATCTTTAACTCCATCAATGCTACTCAATCTCTTCTCATACTTATCCTTAGCCTTCTGAATAGCTTTGAGTCTCTTATTAACGTTACTTATGAAGTCATATACATGAATATATCCACGATGAGGCTTTAGGGCTTTTATGGCTTTAGGTAAGTATTTATAACATAGTTCAGGTAATGGCATTAATACTCTATTAGCTAAACAATAGTAGTTTTCAATAACCTTGCCTGCATCACCCTGAATAATCTCAACTACGTCTTCAACATTATTTATTTTTGCATTCTCTCTCATGAGTTCTACAGCTTTAGGATTTATATCTATTGATATGACTTTCTTGGGCTTTGAGTATTTGGCTATCAGTATGGAGAATAAACCTGCACCAGCAAACATATTTATCACTATTTCTCCTGATTTCACTTGCTTAGCTATCCTTATGTGTTCGTATCCAAGTCTTGGTGATACATAGACAGATTTTATATCTACTTTGAAGGCACATCCGTGCTCCTTGTACATCGTGGTACTTCGCGGTTCACCAGCTAAGTGTATGAAGTCCCTTAATCTGTATTCACCCTTAACCTCACTAGTAGCTAGCCATATACTCTTTACATAAGGTAAATATTTTATGAGATTTTCAGCTAATACCTTAAGCTTCTCTATCGGGTAGTTAAAAGGTCTTCTTATAATAGCAATATCTCCAATGATCTCCACTCTCTTCCAAATTCTAGATGCATCAGCAGGTCCTAAAACCTCCATTGCGATTCTTCTTAACAGAGATTGCCTTCTCCTCACCTAATCACCTATAAAGATATATCTAAAAGCGCAATATCTAGTATATGGGTGACAATATGCCTAAACTTAGTTCCGGGTTAATAATAGCTGGTGCTTATGCAGATAAAATTAGACGTACTCTATTTGCTCAACTAAGGGATTTAGTTAGACAGGGTAGAGTATCTCCTCAAAAAATTGCATATGCAGCAGGTACTCTCAATAGAATGCTCTACACGATACTTGTAGAAAAACTCAAAGTGGATAAAGGAGATGTAGTTAGAATAAGAATAGATTATGACATTACCGACGAAGGGGAGATAGTTTGGAACTATGATACATTAGAGCTTGAAGTATTTAGAAGAGTGCCACAAGAGAAAATAGCTGAAATAATTAAGGAGGCTATAGCACGTGCTGAAGAAATAGTTACAGCAGCTGTAGCATATAATATAGAAAAGATAGGTGAGACTGAAGATGGTGATGTAGTATATACAATAAGGCTTGATGAAAGAGAAGTTGGTGCTGTAGAAATCATACCAATAAATGAGGAACTAGCATTTCTCAAGAAGGGTGCTGTAATAGAACCTTCACCAGTTATAATTGAAAGAATGAAACTAGACATCAAAGAGAGAAGTATTGAAGAAGCGGTTAAGGAATCCATAGCAACAATGGCACGAACAGGAAGACATGTCGAAGTATCAGAGGCTACCAAGGTAATTAATTATCTACGTAATAGAGTTGCTGCAAAACCCGTTACTGAAGAGAGATACGAAGAATATGAAGAAACGAGCTAAAATATCTCTAGATTCAATCTTTTTAATACATCTGAAATTCTATCCCGTGCTTTTTGTAATAATGATTCACCAGCTGTCAGCAGTTCTCCATTATCAATAACTATATCATCGTAGACTATCACGGTTTCTACAGGTACATTCCCACTAACTAATGCTCTAAATAGTGACTCCATACTTCCTGCAATAGGCCATATTTGCGGATTTTGAGCGTTGAATATGGTTAGAAGAGCTAATTTACCAGGTTCTATAGACCCTGTATTGCCAAATCCTAGCGCTTCAGCGCCCCATGTTGTAAGAGAAGCAAATATATCTATTGGGTTCTTACCTAGTTCCAGAAGTCTTTTACAATTACTGAATATATCAATGTTTTCACTAGTCACTCCAATCCCGCTCTTCGAACGCCAAAAACTTAGACCCTTACTTGTTACTACTAAGTTTAGATCTTCAATACTGCTTAGCTCCTTAGCATATGTCTCTTCGGGATCTAGTATGGTGATTCTATAACCTTGGCTTAATATATTTCTTAACTCTTTTTCTTGAATTCCACCAGATAAGTAGATATGAGAATTAGTGGTCTTAACTAGACTGAGTAGTTTGGGTGTTAGTGCTTCTCTATCAGTTATTATACCTAGCTTTATCACTTTAGGCTCTATTGCCACAATTCTTCTAAGCATTAATTCAGCATTATCGATTTCATAGAGAGATGTAGCAGGTATTAACATTCGGGTCATTACGTATATATCTTTTATAGCTTTGGCTGCAAATTCGAAGTGTTTTAATAGCATTAGCCCTATGCACGAGACACCTCTCATTAATAAGCTTGATAAAGCTACTGCTACTATGTAATACGTATCATTTCTTGATATAGTGTCTAGAAGCTCTCTGAGTTTTTCTTTACTTGAGAATCTTAGTAAATATTGATAAGGATCAAAATAACCAATGCATAGACCTGGTGTGATAATTTTACCTTTTCCTTCAATTACATAGTCCGCAAATTCATATTCAGGAGGTGGTTCTCCTGGGCCAACGGCCTTTATCACACCATTCTCTACATATACATAGCCCTTCTTAATTATGAGTTCTAATACATGAGACATAGTGATTATTGTCACATTTGTTATGAGTATTTTGAGCACTTACTCTCACCACTATTTGTGCCAGTGCTTGATAAGTATGCTGGGTGATAAGTATGTTTTTCTTTTCTGCCTCTTTATGGAATCCCATTCATATAGGATTTTAACAGCCTCATTCGCAACTTTTATTGCATTATCAACACCGACTCCAGGTAGAAATTCATCAGTTTCTCTATTAGCTATAGCAGCACATATAGAACCAGCTCTAGCACCATAAATACTCGCTAGTACAAATATTACTGAAGCCTCCATTTCGAAATTGAGAACCTTCAATGATCGAAGCATATTTATGAGGCCTTTAGACCAGGGAGGCATGTAACCATGATATCCCGGTCTTTCTTGACCTACATAGAAGCTATCAGTAGACGCTGTTATTCCGACATGATATTTTATACCTAATGTCTCAGCTGCTTCTATAAGAGCTAACAGGACTTCATAATTTGCAAATGCAGGGTATTCGGGAGGTGCATAAGCTTTACTAGTGCCCTCTAATCTCACTGCAGCTATACTTATGATGACATCTCCAAGCTCTATGTTGCGTGTTAAAGCTGCAGTTGTACCAACTCTTATG
>QMXA01000091.1 GCA_003661905.1 Thermoprotei archaeon
CAACGTAGCACTAACCTATATCAATGGTGGTGATGTATGAGGAAGATATTAATACTAGGACTGGATGGACTATGTTATGAATGGATATTCAGAATGAATATGAAGTTTCTAAGTAGCATAGATACGGGAATGATATACGGAATAATGAGGAGCTATATTCCACCAATAACTCCCATGGTATGGACATCCATATTAACAGGAGTTAATCCAGAACTCCACAACATATGGTACTTCCATGATGAACATACACTAAAACCAATTTGTTTACACTATGACTGCAAATATCCCTGCTTATGGCATCTTCTCGAAAACCTAGGAATAGAAGGAGCATGGCTCTGGATTCCCTTAACGTATCCCTTATCAAGAGCTTTACACAATAAGTTATTCTTCTCCGGAATTCCCATCCCTAACAATGCTAAACCTAGCAGAATTATGAGTATAAAGTTCTATGATTTTGTGAGAAAGTACATAAACTTATATGATATGAAGAAATTATATAGCCCTCATAAGCTTGAATATATGAGCGACAACATAGTCTTTAGGTTCAGAGTAATCAGGGCTCTCCTAAATAAGGAATATCCTTCTATATTTGCAGTGATACCCGAAACTGATCTTATTTGGCATGTTACGGACTCTATCTCAACAGCGCATGATAATGTGTACACGATAGTTGATGAATGGCTTCAGGAGATAGTCCCTTTAGCTATCAACAAAGGATACGAAGTCTTCATAGTATCCGATCATGGAGAAGCCGACTTTACCAGATACGTCGTCTTCATTAATAATATACTTAGACGAAGAGGTCTCATAAAATTCAAGACTTCACTCATGAATTTCCTAATCAACTCTGTTATTCGAACAAAATCTCTTAATGATCTCATATCTATCACAATGAATGCCATTCCATGGAATCTTCTCTTCGAGATAACATTACCTTTTAGAAGCGCTCCTAAGAGAAGCTTGAGTCCTAGGGAATTCTTATCCTATGCAATGATAGGTTCATCACGTTATGGATATATAAAGGTCAAGGGAAGAGGTATAGCCCAGAAGATTCTTAGTGAAAAGGTTATGAAGGTCATTCAAGAGGAATTAGGAGACATAATCGAGAATATATATCTCATAAAGGAACTCTATCCAAATGCTCTTGGTAGAGAATATGACATTATAGTGAAGTTAAAGCGCGATTATCTAGTAAGTATAGGAATATTACCCTATGATATCGACCTGCTAAAGACTAGGGGGAGATACGCTCATAGTCTAAATGGAGTATTCATGTGGATATCGAAAAATGTACAAGAGAGAAAATATATAGGAACGCTAAAACCTGAGGATATAACAGCCTCCATAGTCGTACGCCTTGGCTTCAAGCCACCACATTACTTCACTGGAAAGCCTAAGGTACCTTTTGGAGAAATCTCTGAGAAGCTCATAAAGGTATCCGAAAGACTCCTTCTAGTGCACAAGGTAAAGTATCTACGTAAAAAGATATCATCAAAAGCATAATTAGGGATGTGCAAATGGAGAAAGGCCAGGCACTTGACCCTTACATAGAGTATACGCCTTACACACAAGCTCTGTCTTCCGACTTTTACTTAATAACACATATCTTATAGCCCTTACCAAGATTCTTGCTGCTTTACGCCACCTATTCCTCCTGCCCAGTAGCTTATAGAAAAAGCTCATAGATTGTCCTTAGAGGCGTCTCTACAAGACCTTTAGTCATAATCGTGTACTCCAAGTTATTTATATTTACATTCAATAGCACTAACCTCTCCTTTAAGACCTTTGAAGCTGGTTCATGCAGAAGCCTAACATCAGCAGGCTTATGTTGCATTTTTATAAGTAATTTCATAACTTGCTTAAAGAGTTCTTCATGGTATCTTAAACCTAGCCTCTTAGAGATCATATAAGCTCTTCTTAACTATTCATTCTATCGACAAGAAGGTATCATGTGCATATAAATTATAAGTGAGTCGACCATCATAACGATGTACTTGATCAAATCTAGTCTCTTCATAGAGCATGTCATGTCTAGGAAAGCGTAGAGGGAGAGCAATAGTAACCATCTTTTACTAACTCTAGAGGCAAATAATGGATAGAAAAAGTCATATTTCTTAAAGATTTTTCTATATTATCTAGTATGAAGGAGAAGATATACATTACCTATTACAGTGAGCATCCAGAGAAGTAGAGAGGCAATGCTAACATCTCTTCCTATAACCTTTTTAAGATAAGTTTCCATTCTTGACTTATTAATGATGAGAAGGACGTACTCCCCTATATTCCACGAGGCTAAAATCATATCCATATCTTTAGGTTTACCATACTTCCAAGCATTGGACCCTGCATAACTGCCCATTATCAGGGCATCTCAATAATAGCCTGCCGAGAGTCCAAGTCTCTATAGGTTCTTTGATGTCCATCACATCAGCTACACCTTTCTCTGCTACATCTTTCTCTATTAACAAAATACCCTCCTGAGATGGAAATAATGGATTGTAAGCGTGAATTCCTTTGGACTTAAGCCAACCGAAGTAGTTTGGAAATATATAATTCTTCTTTGAGGAGCCATACTTCATCACCATATGATTCATTTCTTGGCAATCTATATAGTTCATAATCTTTCTCATCAAGCTTATGAGCATATGTGTTCAATAGCTTGGTTAATCATCTGACTTCATGAAAATCGCTTATTAGGGTACTTAATTCTTACCATGGTGGCATCAAGTCTTACTACGTACGACTTACAGAAGGATCTATCTCTTAACAACCTATTCCTTAGGTCAGGATACCTCTTAATCGAAGCCATACCATAGTTAGAAAAGACTATTATACTATGACCAGTCTTTATACAATCACTAATTAAGTTCTTAAGAATTAATGTCAAGGCCCCCATGAACTCATGATATCTTCTCGCATCTATTCCATATCGATGACCTCAATAGTCAGGCTTATCTATGTAAATGAAGGCAAAATAAGTTCTTCTTTTCCTATCTCTTCTTCAGCATTTTTACTATTTTATGACGGAAGAATCAATATTCAATCGTCATATAACTACTGCCTTTATTCTCAAATATGGATAGTATCGTTGAGAGACACCTTTCTTCAAACGTCTTGTGTATCTCAAGAAGACTAATATGATGATTTATGTCTAGGAAGTCTAGAAATCCTAAAGCGCACAAGGGTATATTGTATACTGGGTATATAATTTTACTCACTACGAAACGTAGTACTCTAAAGGGGATTATAGGAATCTCGAAGAGTCATAGAGGTAAATCCAGACTTCTTCTCCGAAGGGCTTGTGACCTGAATTTATAAAAGACCCAATAGCCAAGGGAGGAGGAATCTCTACATGTTAAAAGACAAGCCTTGAAGCAATTAGTATATCCTAGAATAGACCTTATACGAGCTAGAGCAAACCTTTGAGAAAGTCTTCTCCAAATAGCTTATGAAGCATGAATGGATACGCGTTAACGTAAATTGCTATTAATATTATTCTTAATCACTCTCGCTACCTGTCTGGCTAGTGATATATATATTGATGAAGCGAAATAATCTTAGCGCAGGAGCATGAGTACCATGTAGTCGTGGGGGGAGAGGTCTCCTTGAAGCTCAAGAGACGAATACCCGTAGCTAACCCAGAAATAGGTCAGGAGGAGCTCGCTAATGTTATAAAAGCCGTAAAGGAAGGATGGATTAGCAGTAGAGGCGAGTTCATTAGTGAATTTGAGAAATTATTCGCCTCTTTTATTGGTGTTAGACATGTCATAGCATGCTCAAGCGGTACAGCTGCTCTTCATCTAGCTCTTCTAGCACTTGGCGTAAAACATGGTGATGAAGTTATAGTCCCCGACATAACGTTTGCAGCTCCAGCAAACATGGTGATTGCAGTAGGAGCTAAGCCAGTATTCGTGGATGTGAATAAGGAATACTGGTGCATAGAACCGAGTGAGATAAGAAGGAAAATAACCCCTAGGACTAAGGCCATCATAGTTGTCCATCTTTATGGTCATCCCGCCAAAATGGATGAGATAATGGAGATAGCTGAGGATAATGACCTATATGTGATAGAAGATTGTGCTGAGGCGCATGGAGCTAAGTTTAGAGGCAAGATAGTTGGTTCGATAGGTCATGTTGACTGCTTTAGTTTCTATGCTAACAAGATCATAACCACAGGAGAAGGAGGCATGGTTACTACTAATGATGATGAAATAGCGGATAAAGTGAGACTCTACAGAGATCATGGAATGAGACCACGTTATTGGCATATAGTGCCTGGCTTTAACTATAGGATGACTAATCTCCAGGCTGCCATTGGTGTGGCTCAAGTAAAAAAATTGCCTAAACTTATCGAGAAGAAAAGATGGATAGCTGAAATGTACAGAGAACTCCTTGAAGATATTTCTGGCCTTATACATCATCCAGAGATGGAATGGGCTCACTGTGTCTATTGGCTTTATTCTATTTTAATAGAAAAAGACCTCAAGATTACAAGAGATGAACTCATGAGAGAGCTTGAAAAAGAGGGTATAGAGACTAGATACTTCTTTAAGCCTCTTCACTTGATGCCTGCCTACAAAGAACATGTAGTAGCCAAGGAGAATTTCTCTGTCTCGACATATTTAGCAGAAAGAGGATTAAATCTCCCAAGTGGTCCAAGGATAACCGAAGAGGAGATAACGTATGTAGCTAGCACTTTAAGAAAGATCATCAAGAGACATTAGAAAACGGCATCACTATGAAACTTTATATATAGAAAAGTCTAGAAGAGATATCAAGGAAAAGGGTGACATATTGGATAAAAGAGCTCTCATAACTGGAGTAACAGGTCAGGATGGTGCTTATCTCGCTAAATTACTTATAGAAAAAGGATATGAAGTATATGGCACCTTCAGAAGAGTAAGCACACCTAACTTCTGGAGGCTACAGTATCTTGGAATAGTCGACAGGGTCAACTTTATACCATGCGAAATGACTGATATGAGTAGCATGGTAGCAGCACTTAAGATAGCTGAACCCGACGAAGTATATCACCTTGCAGCCATGAGCTTTGTTGGAGCTAGCTTTGAGAATCCAATAGCAACACTTGATATAAATACCATAGGCACTGCCATAATACTCGAAGCTGTTAGACAAATATGTCCAAACGCTAAGGTATACATAGCAGCCACTTCAGAAATATATGGTGCAACAGGGCATGAAGTTAAAAGACCCTTAAGCGAGGAAGATTTCTTCAAACCCCTTAGCCCATATGCAGTCTCTAAACTAGCTGCTTATTGGCTTGGCAGAATATATAGAGAGGCCTACGATATGTACGTCGTTAACGGGATACTATTTAATCATGAATCACCATTACGTGGTCTTGAATTCGTTACCAGAAAGATAAGCAACGAGGTAGCCAAGATAAGTTTAGGTCTCAGCAAAGAACTCAGACTAGGAAATATAGAGGCTAAACGAGATTGGGGATATGCACCCGAATATGTCTACGGCATGTGGTTAATGCTGCAACAAAAAGAACCAGATGACTTCATATTAGCAACAAGAGAAGCTCACAGC
>QMXA01000092.1 GCA_003661905.1 Thermoprotei archaeon
ACATTACATAATTTCTATGTAATAGCTCCAGCTATTGGTGAGTGTAAAGTAGTTATAGAAACTCCTAAGCATTGTATTAAAGATATAAATGAATTAGAGCTTAAGGAGATCTATGAATTCTTACTTATTCTAAAAAGAGAAATGATCAATGCTATGAAGAAACCATGGGCTAAATACTTCTTATCCTTCAGAAATAAGGGAAGGGAAATAGGTGTTAGTTTAACTCATCTACATAGCCAAATATATGTATTGCCATTTATACTCTCTAAAATCGAGAAAGAATTAACTAGTTTCCAAGAGTATTGGGTTAAAAATAGTAAATGTCTACTTTGTTCAATAATATCAATAGAGAAGAGAGATCGCGTTAGGTTAATATATGAGAATAGAAGCTGGGTATCATTCTTACCTTTCTATGCTCATTGGCACTATGAAGTTCATATAGTGCCAAAGAGACGTGATACAAAGTTAGAAGATTTAGAACTTCGTGAACTTAGTGATGTACTAAGAATTATTCTAAGTTCAATGAATGCTTTATTTAAGAAATCAATGCCATATGTACTCATCCTGCACCAAGCACCTCTTGGCAATAAATATCATTATTACCATCTACACATAGAGGTTTATGGAATGTTAAGAGATATAGGAGTATTAAAGTACACCGTCGGTATTGAACATGGAGGAGGAAATTTCACATTCGATAGCATACCAGAGGAACACGCTGCACAACTTAAGGATGCTTGCAAGAAAGTAGCGAAAAATCTTGGAGTTCATGGTACTTGTGTAGAGTAATTATTCATGGGGATTTTCATGAGCTAATTTAATACTGTGAATTAAAAAGAATTTGGGTAGTTCATGAAGTTGAAAAAAGTAGTAATTACTGGTGGTGCAGGGTTTATTGGAAGTCATATTGTTGATTCATTAATGTCGAGAGGTGTAGAGGTTATAGTAATTGATAATTTTAGCAGTGGATCATTGGAAAATATAAAGCAGCACATAAACAAAAAGTCATTCAAATTGATTAAGGCTGATCTCAAGTACTGGGATCAATGGGTAAATGCATTTAAGGATGTTGATGCAGTATTTCATTATGCAGCAAATCCTGAAGTTAGGATATCTAGTATAAATCCAAGAGTGCATTTTGAAGAGAACCTTATAACAACATTCAACGTTCTCGAAGCTTCAAGAATAAATGATGTTAAACTACACATATTTGCAAGTACCAGTACTGTTTATGGAGATGCAGAGAGAATTCCTACACCAGAGAATTACTATCCATTAGAACCAATATCTGTGTATGGCTCTGTAAAATTAGGAGCTGAATATCTTTACATTACATATTCAAAACTCTATGGATTCAGAAGTCTCATTCTTAGATATGCCAATATAATAGGTCCTAGAAGTACTCATGGAGTCATAATAGATTTCATAAAGAAGCTAAGGAGAAATCCCCAAGAGCTAGAGATACTCGGTGATGGCACTCAGAGAAAGAGTTATCTATATATAGAAGATGCTATTGATGCCACATTACATTCATTAAATTACTTCATAAGCACAAATAAAGAATACGAAATATTCAATATAGGAAACGAAGATTGGGTAAGCGTAGTTGAAATAGCAAATATAATTATTGAAGCACTAGGTCTTAGAAATGTAAAGTATAAATATAAACTAGTAACCCCTGATGGAAGAGGATGGCTAGGTGATGTGAAATTAATGCTACTTGACATATCTAAGCTAAAATCAATTGGATGGAAACCTAAATTAAGCTCAAAGGAAGCTGTGAGGAAAACTGTAAGAGAACTTCTAGATAAGAAATTCTGATAAATGGAAGAGGATCCTAGATACATATCGAATTGTAATACATCTCGAAATAGAAATACGAACTGATTACGCTAATAGATAGTTATTGCCATGACAATACCTTCGTGAATTTTGAATTCATTTTAACATCATTTTATCATTTAATAATAGCAATTCGAATAATTCATATTACGATCCCAATATGGTTCAGAGAGTAATTGATTATCTCTATTTAAAACTTTTAAATGAGGCGTGAAACATAATTATTGAGATAGGGTGATGTGATGCCCGCTATTTCTGCAAAAACTCTAGCTATATTCATTGTAGTTCTAATAGCTGTAGCAGGTATAGCGGCATTTGTTGGTTATCAATATGGTCTTTCAGTAGGTGGAGGAGCTGCTGCAAAGAAGAGGTATAAGATTGGATTAGTACTTAAAACCTTAACTAATCCATACTTCATCGAAATGCAGAAGGAATTCCTTAGACTCTCAGAAAAACTTGGATTTGAAGCCAGAGTTCTCTCGACAGCAACTGAACAGGAGGTTGAGAAGCAAGTATCTATGGTTGAGGATCTCATAGCTTGGGGAGCTGATGCTATACTCATAACACCTGATGACAGTGCAGGAATAGTTCCTGCATTCAAAGCATGTAGGGAGCATGGTGTAATCTGTATAGCTATTGACACACCAGTTGAGGGAGATAGCCCTGATAATGTTGTCTTAGCTGACTTCTTCATAGGACCTGACTTCGTAGATGCTGGGGAGAAAGTCGTCGATTACGTTGCTAAATTACTCAGCCCTGATGATCCTAGTAAAGCTGAAGGTAAGATAGCTATATTCCTAGGTGTTCCAGGTGCTGGTTCAACAATCCTAAAGCTAAAGGGTATAAGAAAGGGCTTAAGTAAGTATCCAGGATTAGAAGTAGTATTCAATCAAACAGGTATGTATGAAAGAGCAAGAGGTGCAAGTTTAGCTGAAGATCTACTAAGCGCACATCCTGATGTAGTAGTAATAATCTCTCAAAACGATTTAATGGCTTTAGGAGCTCTAGAGAGACTCAAAGCTCTAAAGAGAATGGATATTATAGTAACAGGTATGGATGCCATACCTGAAGCATGTATGTCATTACTTAGGGGAGAGTTAAAAGCAACCATAAATCAGAGAGGAGCTGATCAAGTAAGAGAAGCTATATATGCAGCATACAAATTACTTGCTGGTGTAGAGTTAGATAAGAAATGGGTTGACCTACCAGCAGAATTAATCACTAAGGAAAACGTTGTGATGCGAATAGAGAAATTGAAAGAACTTGGTATGTGGTCCTCCTAACATTTTTTAACAATACTCAATATCATTTATATTTTATGACAACTCACTACTTCGAGGAATAAGGGGAGTATTACATGGAGTACATCCTCGAGATGAAGAATATAACTAAGATATTTCCAGGAGGTTTCAAAGCTCTTGATAACGTCGATTTTGATTTAAAGAAAGGAGAAGTACATGTATTACTGGGTGAGAATGGAGCTGGTAAGAGTACATTAATCAAAGTTCTCCTAGGTGTTCACAAAAGAGATTCGGGAAAGATAATTTTATGGGGTGAAGAAGTAGATATCAAGAATCCTAAAGAAGCATTCAAGCGCGGTATAAGTGTCATTTACCAAGAACTAAGTTTATTCCCACATTTAACTGTTGCAGAAAATATCTCTGTTATAAATTATCCATTGAGCAAATTCATATTTATAAGACGTAGGGAGATGATAGAAAGAGCTAGAAAAATTCTTGAGAGCTTAGAAATAGATATAAATCCCTTACAATTAGTTAAAAATCTAAATGTATCTGAGAGACAATTAGTAGAAATAGCTAGAGCATTTTCCTATGGAGCAAAAATCATAATTATGGATGAACCTACAACAGCTCTTTCTATTCCTGAAAGAAAAAGGTTGTTTGGAGTTATTAAGACCTTGAAGAGAAAAGGTATATCAATAATCTACATAACCCACTTCCTAGAAGAAGTCTTTGAAATTGGGGATAGAGTTACCATACTTAGAGACGGAAAGAAAGTAGGTACTTACGCTGTAAGCGATGTTAATGAAGATACCATAATAAGACTCATGACAGGTAAGAAATCTCTCTTTGCTAATGTAACTAGGGGTGAAGTAAGTCGTGAAAAAGAAGAGGTATTAAGGATTATAGTTAAGACAGATTCTGAGAGATACGAAATACCCATATATTCAGGTGAGGTTCTAGGCATTGCAGGCCCTATAGGAGCAGGTAAGACAGAATTAGTTAAAGCTATTTATGGAGCTTTAAGAAGGAAAGATATAGAACTCATTTGTAGAGGTCAAAAAATAGTATTTAAAAAACCTCAGAAAGCTGTGAAGTTTGGTATAGGTTATTTACCAGAGGATCGTGATGTAGAAGGCTTATTTATGAATAGAAGTGTGCTTGAAAATATTTCAATAGCTAGTCTATGGGATCTTATTAAGGGACTTCTCTTAATTAATAAGAGTGCAGAGAAAAAGAAAGTTATTGAAGTCTTTAAGACATTAGACATTAAAGCTAGGTCACTAGATCAGAAAGTTCGTTACTTGAGTGGTGGGAATAAGCAGAAAGTAGTTGTTGCAAGGTGGTTATGTAAAAAGCCAAGGATCATAATTTTCGATGAACCTACAAGAGGTATTGACATACCTACTAAAATTCAGATCTATAACATAATTAGGGAGTTAGCAGCTCAAGGTTATGCAGTAATTCTATCATCCTCAGAATTCAATGAGATAGCAAGTTTATGTGATAGAGCTATAGTATTAAGACAAGGTAGAATTATAGCAGAGGTTAAAGGCTCTGAATTAAATGAGCATAAGCTAATGTCTCTAGCTCTTGGAGGGGGTGGTTCATGAGTACTAGAGAAAGACGGCCATTAACTACATTGGAGTATTTAGGTCGTTACAGTGCGCTCATAGCATTCACTATAGTCTTTTTAACATTTATTGTGCTTACCCCCAAGATCATTTCACCTTTCAACTTACTGATAATATTACATCAAGTAACGGTTTTTGCTATTTTAGGCGCTGGGATGACTCCTGTAATTCTAACTGGGCGAATAGACCTCTCTGTCGGATCTGTTCTAGCTCTCTCCAGTAGCATTCTGGGACTAGCACTCATAGACTGGGGTTTGAGTTTACCTGCAGCTGTTCTCTTAGCTATACTAACAGGATTAGCTGTAGGTCTAGTCAATGGTACCTTAATAGCCAAGTTGAAAATACCCTTCTTCATAACTACGTTAGGAAGTATGTATGCAGCTAGGGGCCTCGCATTAATACTCATGGGTGGTGTAGCTAAATCGCTTAAGGAATTTCATGAACTTAGTTACTTATCAACTGGTTGGATAGCTTTCATACCAGTACCTCTAATTCTTGTAGTCTCTCTATACTTAATAGTAAACTTTATACTTAGTAACACTCCTCTAGGTATATATCTACGCTGTAGGAAGTAATTACGAGGCTGCTAAATTAGTTGGAATTGACGTTGATAAGTACATCATAATAGCATATGCTCTCTCTGGTCTAACTGCAGGTATTGCAGGAGTATACATGAGCTCAAGAGTCTTAGCTGCAAGCCCTATAATTGGTGTACTTTATGAGCTTTATGCTATAGCAGCTGTTGTCCTAGGAGGAACAAGCCTTTTTGGTGGTGAAGGATCAGTCAAAGGCACATTAATAGGTGCATTAACTCTAACT
>QMXA01000093.1 GCA_003661905.1 Thermoprotei archaeon
ATACATATTCAATGAGAGTAGTTGCTTTTACAGGTATAGTCCCTGGTAATCCATAATGATGACTTGGATGACTTCCATAAGGTATTGGTGGTGCAACAGTAACTCCAGTTTCATAAGCTATGCACTCAGCTATACTCACTCCTATAATGGTATCTTCACCAAATGGTGCAAAGGGTCCATGATTTTCAGTAGATCCTACAGGAAGTATAACTATATCATTCTCCTTTATCCTTTCTTCTAGCTCCTTTCTAGTCATTTGATCTAAGTATATCTTTTTACCAAACTTGTTTAGAACAGGTTTACCCCAACGCTCACTTAATGGTTTGAGAGACATATTCTCACCGAGTATATATGTGTAATTCTATATTATTAGGGTTTGAATTGGATTTTTGCATGTCTCTTATAGAGCATTAGCTCTTTGAATGCCTCTTCATAATTCTCGAGTTTATATCTAGCAGTTATCATCTTTGTTGTATCAATTTTTCTTGCAGCCATTAATCTTATGACGTTGAAGAATATGAAGCTTCCACTATGTCCTTGGGATCCATAGATTTGAGCAGCCTTTACCTGGAATCTTTCCAGATATATTGGTGCAATTCTGTCAGCCCTACCAATCCATGCAATCTTACCTCCTACAGCCATGGACTTCTCCATTTCTGGAAGTAGCACATCGGGAGCTCCTGCTGCTTCTACTTGCAAATCAGCTCCATAACCATTAGTAACTTCTAGAACTTTTTCACCAGGCTTAATTCCTTTCTTCTCTAATTCCTTAACATTAAATACGTAGTCAGCTCCCATCTCCTTAGCTATAGCTAACCTCTCTTCTACAAGATCAAATACTATTACTTTAGAAGCACCAGCTGCTTTTGCAAGTGCTGTAGCAGCTAAGCCTATGGGTCCAGCTCCATAGATCACTACATATCCTCCTGGTGCGAATCCACCAGCTCTTACAAACATAGCATTATACGCTACTGATGTTGGCTCTACTGTAGCTCCCATTTCAAACATCTTCTCTTCGTTTCCTCTAGTAGCTTCAAGTATTGATTCTATATTCCATAAGTACTTTTCTGGAATTACTACATACTCTGCATGTGTGCCATTAATTGTAAAGCCCATTTCCTCTAAATTCGCACATTGATTCACCATACCCCCACGACAATAGAGACATTCACCACACCACCACATCTCTTCAGCAGTTACGGGATCCCCAGGTTTGAATTGCTTAACTCCGGATCCTACTTCCTCTACAACACCACTAAATTCATGACCTATTATTACAGGTAATTTCGTAAGACCTGGATACAGCATATAACCTTCTTCATCAGGTTGTGCCATGTGAACATCAGATCCACATATACCAGAAGCCCTAACTCTAATCAACACCTCCTTAGGACCTGGTTTAGGCCTAGAAATATTAACTAGTTTTAACCTTGGATTCTTCCATACCTTAGCACTATTGAAAGTTCTATGAGTTCTCTCTTCCTCTGGAGTTGGTTTGTATTCTGGTCTAGGTATCCAATCAGCTTCTAGAAGTAAAGCTTTCATCGTTGTCAAGATATCACCATAGAAATTACTTATTGGGATACGTAATAAAGATACATATTAATAAAGTTTACAAATTTATGGAGGAGTAAAGGTAGTTAGTATAAATTTAGTCTTAAACTTTAGTTACTTAGTCTCATACCTCTCCTTAATATATTTAAGTACGCTCTTCTCATTACCTCTGAAAGGTCCTTGGTAACTTAGCTTAATTGATGTTGTTGCTGCTGCGAATTTAACTGCAAAGTCATAAGGCCAACCACGTAATTTAGCGTGGGTATAAGCTGCTGTACATGTATCTCCTCTACCTACACGCCCTCTAATTTCATCAACTATGAATGGGGCATGAAATATTCCACACCCCTTAACACGTAGATATACTCCTTCTGATGATGTTAGAAGTACTTCATTTGGACCCATAGATATTAATGTGTCTAGAGCTTCCTCAATATCTGAATACCCTGTTAGTAATTTAGCTTCAACTCTATCTACCTTCAGTACCGTAATGTACTTAAGCCCTTCAACTTTCCAAGACCAATCAGTATATTTTATTCTTGATCCTCTAACCTCTCTTGTAAAGCCTTGAGCATCAAGTATTATCGGGGCTCTTTTACTAGCCTCCTTAATGAAATCAATATCAAAATCCTTAGTAGTTAAGGGTCCTATATATATGTACTTTACCGAGGGGCATAGATTAAGATCTGAAACATTGAATGGTTCTGCAACGGCTTTAACTTCTATGAATCTCTCATCAATACTTTTGCCATAGACTGTATGGAAAGATGTAGTTACTTTACTCTTCTTTACTATTACATCTATTCCTAAACTCTTTAACTCATTCACTACGTGTATGTAGTCTTCTCCAATTCTCGTTACTACAAGGATTGTACTACCAAGCCTTCTTAGAGCAATTGAATAGAAATATACGGGTCCAGCTGTGAATTCTCTATACATATCTCTAAAAATTTCACTCTCATGGGTTATAAATGAAAAACCACAAACACCAGGCATTTAGCTTACCCATTCTTTTTATTAAAGATTTAGACTGAGATATAGCGCTACACTATCGCTTTGCCTGTATCCTTTCTGAATATGTGTATTTTATCATAGTTAAATGTAAATCTAATTCTCTCTCCAGCTATTCCTCTAAAGCTGGGAGATGTTAAGGCTCTTATTAACTGATCTCCAACTCTTATATCTATAAGCAACTCTCTTCCTAGAGGCTCAATTGCATATATCTCTCCCTCTAGATCTCCATTACCAACTATTATGTCTTCAGGTCTAATACCGACAATTACCCTGCTAGTTCCAGCCTTTTCCATGAGTACATTTCTGAGAGCTTCATGTGTTATTTTCAGTTTTCCAAATGCAGCTTCTATATAGACTTCATTGCCTATGGTTTTGAGATCTGCTTCAAAGAGATTCATTGGCGGAGATCCTATGAACCCTGCCACAAATGTATTTACTGGCTTATTGTAAAGATCATCTGGAGTTCCTACTTGCATTATCCTCCCTCGGTTCATAACAGCTATTCTATCAGCCATGGTCATTGCTTCGACTTGATCATGTGTGACATATATTGTTGTAATGCCTAGCTCTTTCTGTAATCTCTTTAATTCAGCTCTCATTTCAATACGTAGCTTAGCATCAAGGTTACTGAGAGGCTCATCCAGTAAGAATATATCAGGCTCTTTAACTAATGCTCTTGCTAATGCAACTCTTTGCTGCTGACCACCTGATAATTGAAATGGTTTTCTACTAAGTAATTCTTCTATGTGCAAGAACTTAGCTACTTCCTTGACCTTCTTATCTATTTCGTTCTTAGGTATTTTCTTGAGTTTCAATGGAAATGCTATATTATCATAAACACTCATGTGTGGATAAAGGGCATAGCTTTGAAATACCATACCAACATTTCTATCCTTAGGATCGAGATCATTGACTAATTTATCATCAAAATATATCTCGCCTTTCGTTGGCTTATATATACCTGCTATTAGTAGTAAGGTAGTTGTTTTACCACAACCTGAAGGACCTAGTAATGCAACGAATTCTCCATCACTAATTGTTAAGTTAATATGATCAACAGCTATTACTTTACCGAAGATCTTAGTCAAGTTAATTAGCTTCACTCTAACCATGATTTATCCCCTATGCACAATTATTTTTCTACCTCCTCCTTTATATAATTCACACGAGTGAATAATTATATTATCATAGTGGAATAGAGCGAGACATTTCCCCGGATATGCATGGAAATCTTATCATTACTTAAGTACATAGCCTGCGATTGAATGCAAAGAAGTAATCTGTTTCTCCAAGTTATTAATTCTTTTTCAACTCTTTAATTATTTCAACAGCTCTTGAATAGCTTATTCGCCCTTCTTTAATCATGATCTCTGCTACTTTATCTATTAACTCTCCTTCAGCACCGGCCATAATTGCTATGTTCCTTGCATGAAGCTTCATATGTCCTTTCTGTATTCCTACAGTGGCTAATGCTCTAAGTGCTGCAAAGTTCTGAGCAAGACCTACAGCTCCCATGATCTCAGCTAGCTCTTTGGCTGTCTTAACTCCAAGTATTTTAAGAGCTATCTTAGCTACTGGATGTGTCTTAGTGGCTCCTCCGACAACTCCTACAGCTAGTGGCATTTCTAGAGAGCCTACTAAGTTTCCTTCATCATCCTTCTCCCATACTGATAATGGTCTATACACTCCATCTCTAGCAGCATATGCATGAGCTCCTGCTTCAATAGCTCTATGATCCTGGGCAGTTGCTAATGCGACTGCAATAATTCCATTCATTATTCCTTTATTATGTGTAACAGCTCTATAAGGATCTGCTTCAGCAAATGCAGAGGCTGCAACTATTTTATCAACAATATCCTCACCCCCGATATCGTCTTTATACACTTTGACCCAAGCTCTAACAATTCTCCTCACGGCTAAGTTAGATAGAATTCTTAGCAATACCTTGCCCCTAGTTATTTTTTCAACTAATGGTGCTACAGCTTCACACATGGTATTAACTGCGTTTGCCCCCATAGCATCTTTGACATTAACTAGTAGGTGTATTATGAGCATGGGACCTATGCGAGAATTTATAACTCTAGCTTCTAGGTCTTTAGCACCACCACCAAGTTTAACAAGTATAGGGTCTTGCTTATTAGCTAGATCTAATATTTCATCTTTATGCTCTAAAATAGCCATCTTTGCGTAGTGTGGATTAGGTACATTTAGTACTTGAATTTGACCTATCATTATGGGTTCTGAAGCTTTAGCCTTAATACCTCCATCTCTTCTCATAACTCTAGCAGCATTACTTGCTGCAGCAACTACAGAGGGCTCTTCTAGAACCATGGGCACTAAATATTCCCTTCCATTAATTAGGAAGTTCACAGCAACTGCAAATGGATATGTCATCCCGCCAATGACATTCTCTATCATTACATTCGCTCTTGTAGCTCCTAAATTACCAAAATTATTGAGAAGCTTTATCTCCTCATCAGTTAAGTTAGCAAACCCCTTAACAATTCTTAACCTTTCATCAATAGATAACTTATAGAAACCCGGAATTCGTGAGGTTCTAGCCATGAGATATCTCCACATACATAGCTTTGCAGCGAAATTTATTTCTTAATCATCACAAAACGATTTTGTAGATATTTAATGTGTATTTGAAATAGTAGAAAATGGATTCAAGTATCCGAGAAATTCTAAAAAATTAATCATATTTATGTCAATAAATGAGATCCAAATGGAAATGACTTTCTGTACTAGTCCTTAAAAACACTTTAATTACAAGAGACTTCATGGGTAAGTAAATGTTCAAAGTTGCTGAAGAGGCCAAGATTGCCAGTAAGTTAAGGGAGTTCAAAACTATCGACATTGTTAAGAGGTTAGGTGTTATAAGTCCGCAGAGATTACATCTCAAGAA
>QMXA01000094.1 GCA_003661905.1 Thermoprotei archaeon
AACATTATCAGCACTTATAACACCAATAATTCCTCTAGTACCTAGGACATTAGTACAGAGAATAGTGTTAAATCTACCAATCAGTATTGAAGCTTCAAAAACAACTACGTACTTAACTTCAACTCATGTATTTCTACTAATAATTATAGCTGTAAGAACTATAGAGTCCTTAACCGGGTTAACACCATTAAATATCTAGTCCAGCCATAACGCTATGAATTGCTTAAGTTTTTATTCACATATCTATAACACTTAGTGGTGCATTTCATGAATCTTAAACTCATTGAAAATAATTATCGCTGGATAATTTTAATCCTCATAGGCTTTGCATATATTATGTTCAGTGCATATCAATACAGTATTTCACCAGCACTCTCCTTTATTGGAAGAGATCTAGGTCTTAGCCATGCAGAGTTAATGAGTTTAATGACTGCATTTATGATTGGTTATGGTTCTTTTCAAATAGTATCAGGCGTATTATCTCTTATTATTGGTGCTAAGAGAGCTTACATAGCTGCTCTAAGTATTGAAGCTCTAGCTACCTATGTACTTAGCTTAAGTATTGGTTTTCTAGATGCTTTCATATATAGATTCATTTCTGGTTTAGGTGCTGGATTATTCATAGGTGCATCAACAGCTGTTCTCGTTCAATGGTTCAAAGAGTCAGAACTAGGTTTTGCAATTGGCATAGCTGCTGGTACATGTTTTGGTATAGGTATTGCTTTAGCTGAGTCTTCAGTTATTCTTGTAGAAATTCTTAATTGGCGTAATTACTTAGTTCTTATAAGTATTATTGGGCTTGCTATTGCCTTAGTTAATGCGGCTTTTGTACGCTATAGAATGGTGGAGATCTCTAAAGATGCTTGGGTAAGATTGAAGCTAGGGCTATTGAGGGTTATGAGACATAGAAGTATATGGCTAATTAGCTTAGCTTCTATAGGTGCTTATGGCACTGCTGTAGCTTTCTTAACAATGCTCCCAACATACTTAACGGATTTCTGTGAATGGGATCCAGGCACTGCATCCATAGCTTCTAGCATATTAGGCCTGGGATTCATACCATTTGGACCTCTTGCAGGCATTATAGCTGATAAACTAGGTCGTAGAAAACCAATCATTATTCTCGGCTCTATTCTCTGCGGTATTTGTTATTTAATGCTTCTAACTCAAATTACATCGTTGGTATGGATATCTGTTGTAATATTCCCATTAGCAATAAATATGGTTCTTATAAACTTACTAGCCATAGTTAGTGAATATCCAGAAATAGGTGTAGAGTTTAGTAGTGCAGCAGTTGGACTAGCAATGGAGATTGTCATCCTTGGTAGTATGTGGATACCTTGGCTAGCTGGTATGATATTAGATATATCGATAGCCACAGTAGGGATTGTGCCAGAAGCTTATACAAATGTCTGGATCTCTCTATCAGCACTTACTTTACTAGCATTAATAGCACTGCCAGCAAAGGACGTTATTAAATATAAATAGAGATTCATTATTATAAAAAATATTTGTTAAAGAGGAGCTCCTTTTCTCATAATATCCCTTAATTCCCCATGTATTGATATGAGTTTCTTCCACTCCTCCTCATCATAGAATTTCGCTCTTCCAGCTGTGAACTCTTTAGCAACCTCTACCACAAATCTAGTTGCTTGCTCGAGTGCCCAGATATTTGTTGCACCTGTTGCTGATCCTGGAATAGCCATTCTAGCTGTTATTGCAACTCCTACTACAGGTGCTTTTGTATATATCCATGGCTGCACCATACTATTTATATGATATACTGGTGTCGAATATGGTGTAATATCCTGCATGGTTATGGGGACTACTACAGGTGGTTCGCCAGTGACTCTTGTGTAGATATCTAATAGATCCTCACTAACTTTGAGAACCCAGCCTTCTTTAATTGTTGGTGTTATTGCAAAGCCTGTGTGTTTTATGACCCAATTAGCTTTTGTAGCATCTACTGATAATATAGCATCCATTGATGGATCTGCTTCACGTTTTAATAAGACAAATATATCAATGGGTGAAGACATCATAGGTACTGGTTTATAAGGTCTTGTAGGAGCTTTTGGACATATGTGTGTAGTTATTACTACATCTCCTTCTAATACATCACCTCTAGCTCTTAACTCAGCAACTTTATAAGCAACAGCAAGTGCAGCAATAGCCCCATCAGCATCAGATACTAATCCCAGTAGAGATGGTCTAGCACCAATACCTCCAAGTCTACCAACAACACCTAGAGTAGGTGCATTACCGCCCCTAGATTTACCATTCTTACCAGGGATAACTATCTTTACAAAATCTGTTTCTCCTTTATCACCTTTGATGTTTTCAATACTTATCTCTAGATCCTTTAATCCCTTATCTTCAAAGAACTTCTTAACTAATTGACCATTTACATTCGGATCTTCAAGCAAATCTGTTATTTCAAGTACATGTTTTAAAGTAGTCATATTCATCACCTTTAACGTATTAGGAATTCCTCAAGATACTCTTTTATCTTTACTCCTAATATCTTCTCAAGATTATCATATACTTCAGCAAATTTCACACCAGATCCTAGAATTAATTTCTCTTTACTAACTGTACCTAAGATTACCTTCTTATTTACATACTTAGATGCTTCAGCTGATGTTATTGGTAATCCATTATCTATACTCATTAATACTATGAGATCTGGAAATGTAGCTAATCTCTTTTGACCTAGATCTAATGTCATATACTCATTGAAGAATGTAATTGTGTATTCAGTAGCTTCCTTACCCCTTAACCTTATATAGCCTATATCAAAACCTCCTCTAGTCTCTAATCTAGTGCTGATTAATTCACATTCATCAATTACTTCACCATCAGCAGTTTCAATGGCTTTAATACTAGCTTCCTTAGGATCTATCTCTATGTGTTTTGCAATTACTTCACCAACTTCCATAGCTTTCTTAAGAGCTCCTGGAGCTCCATTTCTTTTAGCATATGAAGCTTCAATGGGATTACGAGCTACTGCTACAATACCACCTGCTTCTTCAGCAGCTCTTCTAATGAATCTAGCAGCTATTTCTAAACGACTAGCTATTACAAGTTCTAGATACCTACCTGTAGCTGGATTTCCTCCAACAGCTGATTGAATTGATACATAGTCTTTGATTCTATGGAGACCCATTGAACCCATTATTCCCATGGGATGAGCTCTTCCATTGCATGGTATATCTATAACTGGTATGCCTAGAGATACTGATTGTATCCATCCATTAACACCATTGAAAGCACCTACTTCAGATGGTATTAATCCATCAACTCTAACACCACTCTCTATCAATAACTCAACTGATCTAACCATGTGTATAGGCTTCATATATCTCTCCTTAGCAGCAGGAGCACCAACAGCTGATACAGTTACTAATATTGAATCATTACTTACTTCATTAGGCTCTCTTATCTCTACACTACCACCAAGTTCAAGAGCTAATTGAGCATACTTAATACCATCATCAATCCATCCTCCTCCTCCACCGCCATAGAATGCTCCTCCATATACTATTGCTTTTACTTGGTTCAAATTCTCTATACGTATCATTTCACTAACCTCCCAAGTTCATGTATTCGTTTAACTTCATGGTACGTAACTATAGCTGAAGCAACTACAGGGTCTATAACTGGTATATTCACTTTTTGCTGTATTATTGGTGCTATTCCTATTGTTGAATATCCTGTACATGCTAATGCTATTACTCTGGATCCTTCATTCTTAAGCTTCATAGCTGCTTTAATAATTGCATCTATATTATGTTCTATATCTAGAGTTGTAGTAATTCCTTCAGGTTTAGCATAACTAACTAAGTAATTACCAAGAATATCTATGTAGGGTTTAGGAGCTTCATTAGTTATACCTAAAACACCTACTCTATCACTGGTTGCTAGAGCTATAGAAGCTGTAGCAGATCCTGCACCAATAACTGGTATCTTCACTATTTCTCTAAGCTTCTTAACACCTGGATCACCTGCACAGCTAATGATAATACCGTGAACCTTCATCTCCTCGAATTCCTTACCTAGCTTAATTATTTTAGGAATGGCTATTCTCTCTGATTCCTCATCATATATACCCTTAGGTTGATCCTCTATACATTTACTTATAGTTCTAATCTCAGGTACGGTTCTTTCAATTATATCTCCATGTCTCTTTAGAGCTTTTTCATTACTTAATGTTATTACTCTTATAACACCAATACTATAAGTCATAATTAACACCCAAACTTCAAGTATAGATTTGTTCTCATTATATAAAAATTGTATATAAAGTGGTATATATTGATGTATTTGACTATTATTTATTATTGCCAGTAATAGAAACACTTATTTCCTCACCTGTTATATCTTATGGAGGGCCATATTGAGTTCTGGAAAAGCCCACCCTAAAGCTTTTGAACCTAGTGTTCTAACAATGTCTATCGGTACATCACTTCTAGGCGCTATAATTGGTTTAGAACTGATTACTCGTGTCGGTATTACTCCTAATACCTCTATCATTGGTGCATTAATTGCTATCGGCGTTGGCCTCATCCCTATTAGTATCTTTAGAGGTTTTAGAGATATCTATAGACAGAACCTCGTTCAAACAGCAATTTCAGCTGCAACATTTACTGCTGCTAATGTTTGTCTATTAGCAATTGGTATACCATGGTTATTAGGGTATAAAGAACTTGTACTTCCATTCTTAATTGGTGTAATAATAGCTGCATTTATAGATGTAACAACAGCTTACTGGATATTTGATAGTGAGGCATACCCAGCTTCAAATCCATGGCCACCAGGAATTGCAACAGCTGAAGCTATTAAAGCAGCTGCAGAAAGAGGTAAGAGAGCACTACTTCTCCTCTATGGAGGTATAGGTGGTGCTGCTCTTAGGTATCTTGGAATTCCAGCTGATGTAATTGGAATAACATTTATAGCAAATATATGGGCAATTACTATGTTTGGTATTGGATTAATTCTAAGAGGATACTCAGTACCATTATTTGGAGTAGATATCAATAAACTCTATGTACCACATGGAATTATGATTGGTGCTGGAATTGCATCAGTAATTCAAATAATAATGATAATTAGAGGTAGAAGAAGTAAAAAGGAATCAAGTCCATCGTCAAGTACTGCACCTACTTCTACAGAAACAGAAGTAGTTGCTAAACCAACAGTACCACCAGAACTCCTTAAGAAACGTCTACTTAGATCACTAGGATTATTCATAGGTGGTGCTCTAGTAACATCATTAGCAACAGGACTTTATACAGGTCTTAACGCTGGAGCTCTCATTGGATGGATACTATTTGCTGGTGGTATGGCATTACTAACAACATTAATATGTGGTTTATCTGGTATGCATGCTGG
>QMXA01000095.1 GCA_003661905.1 Thermoprotei archaeon
CAATTTTTTCAGCTCTCACACGGCTCTTCATCACTCCGATCCGAAGTCGCTCATCATCCAGATTCAAGTTTGATCCCAAGCTTAATTTACTTTTATTGCTTAGTTTGTAGTGGTGGTATCTAGTGTCAATTTCATTAACAATAGAGCCTATAGCTAAACTCATACATATAGAGGCCAAGGCTATAGCTACAATAATCTCAGCTTTAAGCGAACTAGTGGATGAAGTAGCTTTTGAGGTCTTAGATAAAGGAGTTATAATCAGGGCTTTGGATCCTGGCAAAGTAGCTCTTTTGGAGATTGAATTACCTCCAGAGGCATTTATAGAGTATGAAGTTAAAACACCAGTGAAAGTGGGGTTGTCTGTTAGTGATGTTAAGAAAGTTATGAAAAACATTAAGAAGGGTGATAAATTTATACTAGCTGCTAATGAGGAGTTCGTAGAACTATGCATCGAAGGAGTACCTAGTAGAAGATACAAATTCAGAAACCTAGAAATTGCCTCTACTGAGGTGCCTGAATTGCAATTAGAATTCCCTGTTAAAGCAGTAATTCTAGCTGATCCATTGAAAGCAGCCTTAAGTGAGATCAAGGGTATAGCCGAAGCTGTAGAATTCAAAGCTGAGAACGAGGAGAACTTAATAGTTGCTGAGGCAGAGGAAAGAAGAGTTGAAATAAAATTTAGTAAAACTGCAGGAACTCTAATAGAGCTAGAACTTTCAGAGCCTGCTAAGGCATGCTACGACGTTAGTTATTTGGAAGGGGTTACAGGTTTAGCAAGAATAGCTAGTAATGTTGAAGTAAGGTTTGGGACTGACATGCCATTAAACTTAAAATTTATGCTAGCAGGACAAGGCACGATAAACTACTTACTAGCTCCTAGGGTGAGTTAACATGGGTCAACGAAGTAGAATTCAAAGAGAAGTAGAGTTAAGTGAAACAGATTTGAAGCTTCTCAGACTCCTTCAAGAAAACGCAGACCTAACTTATGCGGAGCTAAGTAAGCATGTTAACTTAAGCCCATCAACTGTTTATGTAAGAATAAAGAGATTGAAAGAGATGGGGATAATTAAGCGTATTATCGCTGAAATAGACCATACTAGGCTAGGATTTGAAGTAAAAGCACTTATATTTATAGAGGCAGAGCCTAAGAAACTTAATTACGTTGCAAGCGAGCTGAGGAAATTACCTAATATTATTGCCTTATATGATATCACGGGCGATTACCACTTCGCAGCCATAGCAATAGCAAGAAATAATAACGATTTAGCTAAAGTACTGGACAGTATAGGAGCTATAGATGGTGTTAGAAATACAAAAACTGCTGTTGTTCTAAGAATTCTCAAGGAAAAAACAAATGTAGCTGAGTTACTCAGATGACCCATAGCTTTTAGGAATTTCAAACACTATCTTTTCATAACCAAGAGTTTTCACACCTTTTTTACCATATAATACTAATAAATTGCCATGAAGAATGTCATAGTTTTCGCCAACTATAACTTCTAAAATTTTGCTCTTAGGTGGGAAGCTCCAGTAAGCGACATAGTCATATTGAGCGATTTCTGGTTCATATTTATTTTCATATGTATTTTTACCAATGCGAATAGGTGCTGAAAATCTGATGAGAAATGTTATGTAAGGTCTATGCTTACTACCTCTGAAACCCATATCAATCATATCTACTCTTGGCCTAACTCTAACACCATTAACAATTACTTTCTCATTATCTAGGAAGCTCTGCATATTAATGCTTAGTTTCATTATCTCCTTATTGAATAAGTTCTCATTTCTTATTACAAATTCGTAATATCCCAGTGGATCATAGTAATCGAATATCAAGTAGTAGAGTATGAAACCTGGAGCAACGGTAAAGAATGCTTGTGCATGTACGGGCTTAACTTCGCGACTCATACGCTCTACAACTTCATTCCTTGGCATTATTTTCAGATTTCTCACCCCCTGCTTTTGATTTCCTAATATTTTTTAAATATGCAATTAGAGGATTCTTAACATTGCATTCTGATACACACATACCCAGACTTTTCATAGTTTCACAGCTATACGGTAAGTACTTTTTCTTAGATCCTCTAAGGCCAGCAAGATGTTCTATTTGATACCTAGCAACTTTTTCATTAAAATCTGGAGTATGTTTGAATAGTTCTAATATTTCATCAAGATCCATACCTATGTTTATGAGGAATGTAGCTATTGCAAATCGTTGTTGATGAGATAAGTTAGAGCCTGATGTAAGTAATTCATATATGTTCCTAATACAGGGAGGGAAAGCATTTACATTAATTATTTCTTTAGGTAATTCTATACCTATTTTCTCATGCTTTATCTCGATTCTTTTACTTACGTATGGAGTTGTTAAGCCTACGTACTTTCTCAAGTTATTTATTAAATCAGTAAGTTCAGGAATTGGTTCTATAGGTTTAATTGAGCTATATATCTTCAATGCTATTGCTTCTTCAAGAAATCTTATAGTTTTATGTCTATCGAGATATACCCATCCCTTATAAACTATTTGATTCGTGAGCTTCCACGATATTGATTGGCTTAATCTCTTTGACACTATCTTTATATAGTCTATTACATGCACTGCGTAGTCATAACATATATGTATTTCTACACCGTTAACAGTTATCGCTGCAGTTAATTCTTTACCACAAGGCCCTAAATACTTAAGATTTATATTAAGACTCTCAGCTATTGCCTCTAGGGTTTTACCGTGTTCATCTTCAAGAAATTTGGAGAATCTTTTTGCGAATGCTGTAATTACTCTTTCAGTAACTCTTTTATTATTTAAAGTACTTAGTATAAGTAGCAATATGTAGAAGCTAAAAACTTCCTCTTCTGCACTAAGTAGCTTCATTTGGTGAATTGCTTTCTCACCTAGCTTCATTATTTCTTTGAATCTTTTTACAGCTATATCTATGTATGGTAGAGTAGGATCTAGTAAAATACCAAGGCTTTCAGTACCTATACCTAGTCTTTCTTTCATAAATATATCTAGATCTGCCAAGAATGGGTATTTAGCGAGATCTATGTATATTTTGCTGTTCATGTGCTACTCTCACTTCCTCTATAATAGTAGCTGGGTTTTTATTGCTCTTATTTGTACAGAGCCTATTGAGGTGTAACAAGGTGGGTAAATGGATAGTGGGAGCTGCATGGCCATATGTAAACACAATACCCCATTTAGGTACTATGATTCAAATGCTAAGTGCTGATGTATTCGTAAGGTTTCTAAAATTAATGGGCGAGGATGTAGTATTTGTAAGTGGCAGTGACGAACACGGAACACCAATAGAGGTTGAAGCTCGAATAAGAGGAGTGGATCCTAAGGCATTTACAGATGCTGTCCATAACTATGTTATAAATCTCTTTAATAAGTGGTTAATAGATTTCAGTCTATATACAAGAACTGAGAGCGAGCATCATAAAGAATTTGTTAGGGAATTTATGGATAATCTCTACAAGAGAGGCTACATATTTTCAAAGATAATGGTCATGCCTTATTGTCCTAGGGATAAAATATTTCTACCTGATAGATTTATAGAAGGTATTTGTCCCATATGTGGCTATGAGAGTGCTAGGGGCGATCAGTGCGATAATTGTGGTGTACTTCTAGATCCTACAGATCTGATAAATCCTAGATGTGTGTTTTGCAATTCTAGACCTATATATAAAAAGACAAAGCATTGGTTCTTTGATTTATCGAAACTTGAAACCGAGATAAAAGAATGGTTACTTAATCACAAAACAATAGGAGAGAATGTCAAAACTTATTGTTTTGAATGGTTAAAAAGAGGACTTAAGCCTAGAAGCATAACAAGAGATAACAAATGGGGAATTCCAGCACCTTTCAAAGAGGCTGAGGGGAAGACTATTTATGTATGGTTCGAAGCCCTATTAGGATATCTCTCAGCATCTAAGAAATACCTGGAAAGTATAGGTAAGAAATTCGAGGATTATTGGTTTAATCCAGAAACCAAAACTGCCTACTTTATTGGAAAAGACAACATACCGTTTCATGCAATTATATTACCTGCAATGTTAATGGCTTCGGGAGAACCATATGTATTACCACATAGAGTAGCTTCAACAGAGTACTTAATGTTTGAAGGTCAAAAATTTAGCAAAAGCAAAAGAATTGGAATTTGGATCGATGAAGCACTTAAAATAGTAAATGATCCTGATTACTGGAGATTTGCTTTAATTAGAATGAGACCTGAAACTAAGGATACAAGCTTCACATGGCGTGAGTTCTTTAGAATTGTAAATAATGAACTCAATGACGATATTGGCAACTTCATACATAGAGTTTTGAGTTTAATATATAGAGGCTTTAATGGAAAGGTTCCTAAACCGAGAAATATCTTAGATATTGATAGAGAATTCCTTGAACAAGTGAAAAAGTGTTATGAGGAGTATGTAGTAAGAATGTATAATGCAGAGCTTAAAGCAGGTTCAGAAAAGATACTTGAAATTGCAAGATTAGGTAACCAGTTCCTTAATCGTAGAGCTCCTTGGAAGCTTATTAAACAGAAGCCATCTGAAGCAGCTTCAGTCCTCCATATACTCGTGAATGTAGTTAGAGGTCTTGTACTCTGTTTAACTCCCTTAACTCCTAATGCAGCTTCAAAAGCTTGGGTAATGTTAAAGCTAGGTAACAAGCCCAAGAGTAATGAGCTAAAAACAGCTTTCGATTTGATACTCAAACCAGGTCATGAGATTTTAAAACCCTCACCATTATTTAAGAAATTACCTAGTGATTTCCTAAAGCTTGTAAATGAGTTAATTTCTAGAGCGAGAAATGAGGTATTGAAAGAGAGACCAGAGTTTGTTAAGTGATACTTTTACAAATATTAATTACCCTCTCATAACATTTATCACTAACAATAAGATCATTGCCTTTAACTATCACTATGCAGTTCTCTAAAGGATTCTTCGGAGGTTCGGGAAGTATAATAGAGGGCTTGGAAGTTCCAATATATATCCACTTTAATCTCCTCTTACCATCTTTAACATAGGTCTCTAATTTGTACCAATATCTTCCAAAGTAATAGTAAGTTCTTTTACCTTCTTTAGTTCTCTTAGTGACTATGTGAATAGGTTTTAAGTAAAAGCCTGTTTTTCTGATTAATTCATTATATGCATATAATTTATACCTCAATATTTCATTAAGTCTTTTTATTAAATGAGCGCAGTTCTTTACTATCTTCATTTTGAATCCCCGAATACCTGGTTTAGGACTAGATTCTTAGCTTCAGTAACTCATGTACTATGTGTGGTGGTTAGTAATTGAGCTTTTCACATTTCCGAAGAATTAAATCAGCTTCAATTCCTGAAACGGAAG
>QMXA01000096.1 GCA_003661905.1 Thermoprotei archaeon
CCATTAGGTCCTATTATCGCAACTAGTTCTCCTTCCTCTACTCTTAATGAAACTCCTCGAAGTACGGGTAATTTTCCATACCCAGAATGCAAATTAGTTACTTCCAGCATCATTATCTAGAAATCACCACCTTTCTACCTAGATAAGCTTCTATGACCTTTTCATTATGAACTAATTCTTCAGGTTTGCCTTCAGCAATTAACTTACCATAATGTAATACATAGACATACTCGGAAAGTTTGAGGATCATCCGCATTATATGCTCAATGACAAATATTGTTATTTTCTTCTCATAGTTTATTCTCTTAATTAGCTCCATGAGCTCCTGAATCTCTGCAGGATTTAATCCCGCAGCGATCTCATCAAGTAGAAGGAGTTTGGGTTCTGTGGCTAGAGCTCTTGCTAATTCTACTTTCTTGGATTGTACTATGTTGAGTTCGCTACAATACTTATCTTTCAAATCCTTAAGTTCTAGATATTCCAGTATTTCCATAGCTTTTTTCTTAGCTTCTCCAACCCCATGTCTATTAATAGCACCAGCTATGACGGAATCCTCTACTGTTAAGTCTAGGAAGGGCTTTGGTATTTGAAATGTACGAGCTATTCCTAACTTACATATTTCATAGGGGGGTTTTCCAGTTATATCTATGCCTTTAAATAATACCTTCCCTTTATCTGGTTTTATATAGCCAGTTATGATGTTGAATAATGTTGTTTTACCAGCTCCATTAGGTCCTATAAGACCTATTATCTTCCCCTCTGGGACTTTAAGACTTACATTATCTAGAGCTACTAATCCCCCAAATCTCTTTGTAACGTTGACAACTTCTAAGCAGCTTCTACTAGTCATTAACCACCCCTCATAGTTCTTATTCTTAACTTAGTTATAATGAAGTAAAAAGCTTCTTTGAGAACTGAAGCTAATCCCTGAGGTGCGAATAGTATTATTAGGATTAGTGCTATAGCATAGATTGCTGGGTAAATACCCATTATTATTGCTCCAAATGTACCTCTCAAATATTCCTTAAGAGATACTAGGATCAATGATGCTAATAGGGGACCGTAAATAGTTCCTAATCCCCCTACTATTCCTAGAACTACAATCTCAATACTGAATGGTATACTGAAATCAACAACAGGATGCATGAACCCAGTGAAACACACATAAAACCCTCCAAAAGTACCAACAATGAAGGAGTATATCATTAATGCCTTCAACTTTGTTCTCTGAACATTTATACCTAAGCTCATGGCTGCATCTTCATCATACGCTAATGCCTTAAGAGAATATCCTAGTCTAGAATGTTCTACTAGCCGATTAATTATCAATGTTATGATTAGAAAGACTAGTGCTATGTAGTAATAGGGTATGTATGTTCTAAAAGATAAGTAGTAAAGTGATGCTTCACCCCTAGGTAGCCATTTCTCTACAGGTCCGCCAACCTCTTCCCACATTAGGAATAGAGTTTGAAGAATATATACCACAGATATAGTTGAGAGAGCATACCATACACCCTTAACACCTAAGCGGAATGTGGGGTAGCCAATTACAATAGCCACAGCTGTAGCAGTAATTCCACCAATGAACATACCTATCCAAGGAGTAATTCCGAATTTTAATAAAAGATTCCCTGTGATAAAAGCACCTAATCCTAAGTAGGCTGCAGCACCTAGATCAAGCTGACCACCAAAACCACCAATTATATTCCATGCTGAAGCTACAACAGAGTATACTAGTATTGTTGTAGCAAGCAGTATGTAAAATTCATCAAAACCAACCATGACTGGTACGAGAAATGAGAGAACTATACCAATCATTATTGGAAGCATTCTCTTTATATAACTCTTCATAAACTTATCCCCTTCCGAATAATCCTTTAGGTTTAAGCCATAGTATTAGCAAGAATACTAGGTATATACCTAATGGTGTTGCTCGAGGATCCCAGAGACTTGCTATAAGAGATTCTATAATTCCAACAATTAGCCCGGAAACTAGTAGTCCAGAAAAAGATCCTAAACCAGCAAGTACAACAACACACCAAGCTAATAAATTATAACGTGTCCCTATTGTGGGATAAGCATTTTGAAAAGCCATTAAAAGGGAGCCTGGGAGGGCTAATAATGCTATTCCCAATGCAAAGGATATACAGTAAATCATCTTTATATTAACTCCCATGAGAGCAGCTGCATCTTTATTATCTGGTACAGCTCTTATGGCAAGTCCTAGGTATGTTCTATTCATAAATATGTAGAGAGCAATTATAGCTAAAACACCTACGAGACCTGCAGTTAGATAACTATAAGTAATACTAATACCGCCCATATGTATAACTCCAGAAAGTATTGTAGATGGCGAAGCTTTAGGCTCTGTTCCCCATACTACTTGTGCAATTGAAGGGAGAAAGAAACTAAGCCCTAGGGTCATTGCAAATTGAAAGAGTGGTTTACGCTTTATGAGAGGATTAATTACACTAAGATAAACTCCTGCACCAATTATGAAGAGAAGTGGGAAAGTTAGTAGAAAAGTCAAGGTAACGTCCATACCTGTCATATATGCAAAGGAATATGCAATAAGCATAGCTAGCATGAGGAAATCCCCATGAGCTAGATTTATTATACCTAAAACCCCATAGATCATTTGTAATCCTATAGCAATCAAAGCATAGATACAGCCAATAAGAACTCCATTAACAAGCGCTTGAACAATGGATATTAGCATAGTCCCCCGGGTAATATTGCCTATATCTATTTAATAAAAATTACGACAATAGACATATATTCATTAAATATTTTGTACTAGATGGTAATAAGTGGAAAAGGGTATTGCCAAGAAAGTTTATTAATGTAAACAACATATTTCTCATGAGGTGCCCTGTACTTTGAATATTCCATGTAAAGGTATTTCAAAAATAGCTATTATCACAATTGTAGTCGTTCTGGTGGTTATCGGTGTTGTCGCTGGTATATTACTGACAAGACCCGTTCCAACAACTCCGACTACTCCTACGACACCTACAACTCCAACTACACCCACAACCCCTACTACGCCAACAACACCAGTAATCAAAGAAATAACAATTGGATGTATTGAGCCTCTCACAGGTGAATTCGCTATATTCGGGAAGGATGTTGTTAGAGGATGTAAATGGGCAATAGACTATATAAATAGCATGGGTGGTATAAAGTCATTAGGTGGTGCAAAGCTTAAGTTAGTTGTTGAGGATGCTGGAGAGACTGTAGAATCAACACGATTAGCTGCTGAGAAATTAATTAAGGAGCATCATCCCGTAATAATAGAAGGTACGTTCATGACTTATCAACAGTTTGCCCTAAATGATGTAGCTGAGAAGTATAGGACACTTGTAATTAGCTGTTCACTAGGTGATGAGACTTATGAAGCTGGTTATAAGTACTACATAGGCCTCGCTCCTACTGCTACAGCCAATGGAGCTAGCTTAGCTAAGTTCTTAGTCTGGGCTCAGCAGAAGTACTTACCCGATCGCCCCATACGTAAGGTAGCTATCCTAGCAGTTCATGAAGCTTATGGCGAGTACCAAGTACTTGGCTTCACTAAAATGCTTACAGAATTATCACCTGAGACAGAGATTGTCTATGTCAGGTTCTATGCTCCAGAAATCAGAGACTTCAAGCCTATTCTTGACGAGGTAATTGCTAAAGATCCTGATGTACTTGTTGCATGCAGCTTCTTCTATGACGGTGTTCTCCTAGCTAAGACTATTCAAGAGCTAGGTTGGCACCCAATGTTCATTGGCGGTATGGGTGCTTGTGCATTCACTGATCCAGACTCTATTGAAGCAGCTGGAAAAGCTGTTGAGTACTATGTAAATGTCTATAGCTATAACCCAGCCAAAGATACACCAACGAATCGCAAATTCGTTGAAGATTTCAAGAAGCTATATGGAAAATTACCAACTGAAGCAGCTGGTATAGGTTGTTACAACTGCTTAACAGCAGCTGCAATCCTAGAACTAGCTGGCCAGATGTTCCCCGATGATCCATTAAATCCTGAACACATAAGAGCAGCTGCTTTTGCACTAGATCTAACGTCAGGTCCTGCTGTAGAGGTTTATCCAGGAGATAGAATAAGATTCGCTCCCAATGGTAAGATTATGGATCCAGCCAATGCCGTTTACCAAGTAATTAATGGAACAATATACGTTGTATGGCCTCCCGAATATGCTGAACGAGAACCTGTATTCCCAAGACCTGATTGGAAACCATCTGGATAAAAATAAATATTTTTAAGTTGCTGTATATCCTCCATCTATTACTAAATCAGCTCCAGTCATGAACGATGATTCATCGGATGCTAGAAACAGTGCTCCATAAGCTATTTCAATAGGTTCCGCAAATCTCTTTATTACTTGTGGTCTTAGTATTTCTTCTCTTAGCTTTGGATCTTTTATCCATGGCTCATTCATTGGTGTTCTCGTATTTCCTGGGCATAAGCAGTTTACTCTTATATTGTATTTAGCATACTCTATTGCCACAGCTTTCGTAAGTATTCTAACAGCTCCTTTTGATGCGTCATAAGCTACTTCGTTGGGATATGCAACTATTCCCATGATAGATCCCGTATTTATTATTACCCCACCACCTGCTCTCTTCATCGCCGGTAGGATGAATTTACATCCATAGAATGTTCCATATAGGTTAACTTTGATTACTTTATCCCATTCCTCTAGTGTCATTTCCTCTATGCTCTTGGAGATTAATATACCTGCATTATTAACTAATATATCTATTTTTCCATATAGCTCTATAGCTTTCTTAACTACTTCCTGCCATTGCTTAGGATTTGTTACATCTAGCTTCATGAATATCGCTTCACCACCATTTGAAGTAATCTCCTTAACTGTTTCCTGCCCCTTCTCCTCATTAATATCTGTAACAATTACCTTAGCACCTTCTTTAGCGAATAATATTGCTTCAGCACGGCCAATACCACTTCCAGCACCAGTTATGAGAGCAACCTTACCCTTAAGCCTAGCCATTAAACCCCACCCCGAATAACTCTCGCTACAACACATTTTAAGACTTAAAACTCAACGATGATCGCACTATGATTACTAATTAATTTGCGAAGTTCATAAATCTATGCTTAGCAGAGTTATAATTACATGCTTCTTAATCAACTTCAAGAAATATAGTTATAAATACATAACATAGCTATGCAGTGTGTTGATCATTTCGTAAATATGAAGATTCAATTACTTCCTTCACAATTGTGGAGTTATATAGATTAGTCTCTCCTAACTCCATTTCATCTAATGCTTACTATCATGTGTATTCATTCAATAACCTATTCAATTACATTGAGTTATGAG
>QMXA01000097.1 GCA_003661905.1 Thermoprotei archaeon
AACATCAACATCGTGCTTTGAATAGAGATCAAGCTCATATAGCTTTATAAATCTATAAATAAGTTCACGAAAACCAATACTAACTCTCCTGCAAAATTCTCTAAGTGTTTCATATTCATGGGGAATCCCTACATATGGAGCTATGATGCGTAGGAGTCTTCGGTAAAGATTAACAAGCTTAGAAGGTCTAAAGAAAATTCTTGTCCTAACTATCACCTCACTACTAATTCTCCTAACTCTTTTCTCAGAAATACCAGCTCTGTGTAGGTATCTAAGGAGGTATTGCATAGATATGGATATGTATTTTGAAGTTGTTGGAGTGATTATTGCAAAACCCAGTAATGCTGATGCTAGGATTAATAGAGGTGTATTAATAATATAGATATCTGTTGAAAATTCCATAGGTTCATAGCGGGGATCTAGAGGCTCAATACTTATTACAACACTAGATCTCCATACAAATAATGTGATTGGAGTATTAGCTCTTAGCCTAATCCCAGATTCATTATGGAATTTTTCTTTAATTAACCTATTACCATCCATAAACACCTCGATTATGTATGGAGTTTTAGAATCTACATCTACACTCATAGATAATGTAAATGGAGGTCCAATAATAACTCTCTGAACTTCAATTAGAGCTATCAGAGGTTCTCTAACTACTTCGAATTTAGTGTAATAAGTTGTTCCAAGATAATAACCTCTTGGCTTAATTTCAAATATGAGTATGTGATCTCCAGTACTTAGGTTAAGTATTGGTAATTCAAAGGTGTTGTTACCTGGCTTTAGAACTGTATTGAGAACTAAGTTCTTGGGTATGGATTTATCTATATATATTGTAGTGTTTAATGGATAATCTATATATGCTAAAACACTTACCTCTAATGGTTGATTGGGATAGATATGTCTAGATATATAGAATTCACATAGTGGTTCTTTAAATATTAATTTACTCCTAGCTATTTCAGTACCAATATATGTTGTATTATGCACAACAGTAATTACCCTCACCTTCACCTCAATAGATGTCTCATTCATGATAATTGATGTTCTCCTCAATAGATCTTCAACGAGTGGAGCTTTTGAACTGATATTGATCTCTTTATTAACTGGTAATTCTCTATGTATTAATACTTCATAGATATTTCCATAAGATACGTGGATTGTGGAATTAACATATTTAATTATTGGAGGAGCTTCTATGTATATTCCTATACTAAATACATTACCTGATCTAATACTCTGAGGCATGGTAATAGTGATATTTAGAGGCACTATATTTACGGTGCCAAATATATAGAGCATTGTCAATTCATCAATTAGTTCATCAATTCTTAAAAATAACATAGATACTGCATTCTCAATCTTCTCACTCATTACATGACGTACTTCCCGATCTTTGAAATACTTAGATAAGGTGTTTAGATACTCAGTAAAATACTCTTTAAGATCTAGCCTTAACCTATACAATCTATATATAACAACCTTCAATTCACTGGATCTAGCTTCAACACCTTTAGATAATTCATCAATATCTCTCATTAACTCTAAGAGATTGTTTATCTGAGTATATAACTTGACATGTATGTACCCAACCCCTTTCGGAAGACTAATACTTAGAGCTAAGTTAATGAGCTTTTCAGCACTATCATAATCTCCATAAGTAATAGCTGATAGAGTGTCTTGTAGAATTCTAATTATAGGTGTTGGGTCAAGACCTTCTCGAGAATACTTCTCTCCGCAGACAAGACTGGGTATGAGAATTACAGATATTAATAGGGCTATGGCTATAGCTCTGAACAAACTCATCCACTGAATTCTATGGTATGAATCTCTACACATTGTATTGAGCAACCTCATGAATCACTATTCACATCATTAAACCTACCATAATTTTTCTCTAACCATTATATTACTCTTAATACTTCTAAAACTCTATAAGTTACTATAGCTAGGAAAACAAATAGTAGAATTGCATCTAGAATTCTAAGCCTTGCTCTAGACCTTATTGAATAATTTATCGATGTATAGATGAAATACATCAATATCGTTATAGAGAGATATACATCAGGTCTTGACTCACCCACAAGTACAAGAGCTATCATGACCATTGTTAGTAGTAATGCGTATATCAATACATCTCTATCCATATACAATAACTAAACCCTCCTAACTCTAACTATGTAATTACCCCTCACAAACTCTTCATGAACTACCTCAATACTCCTACCTAGAAATCTAGATATTATTGATGGAATTGCTATTCTAATAGAATTTATGGGTGTGTTCATTAGGGATTTAGCTTCTCTAGTAATTGATATTAACTCTACACTAATTTCATCATCCCCCTCCTCAACAATGATATCTTTACAAACACCATACCTACCAACAAGAACTTCTCTCAAATAATCAAGTAACTCAGTTCTTGATTCAGGAACAAGCTCTGATGTAGTACGAGTTATTAGTGATTTAATTGGTATAGAGATATAGATAGTATCACCAACTACTCCAAGACCTGGTGTTATGTCTCTGCAATCAATATTTTTATTAGAGAATGTAGCTAGTCCCCTATCTAGACATATCTTGAATCTATGATTACTTACTAATCCACTATCTTCAAATATCTTATTTATGAATAAATCAGCATCACTAACATATATTCTAAGTAAATCCCTTAGAGGTGGCGTATAGGTTATGCCAATAGTCAGTAGCAATGAACCAAGTACCAATGTAGATATAGAGATTCCCAGTACAACATTATTACTACTTAATAAACTAAATACTATGAAGATAATGGATATTAAAGCAATATTTATTCCCGCTACTAAGTACCTATACTCCATAGAATCACCACTACAAATACTAATCTAGATATATGATCTAGAGAAATTAAGATAGTTGTTAATTTCGCTCCACTAACCACTACCTTCAGCGAATTCATAAATATTGGTAGGAAGGCCATGAATATGGGGATATTAGGTAATATACTCACAATAACAGAGTTGAAAACACCAATAAGCTTATAGTAAGAATTACTGCTCTTGGTAATAAATAATCTACCTGGAATTAGTGCAATTACTATTAGTAATTCAGCTAAAGGACCTAGAATGATCCAAGCCGTAAATCCATATCTAAAAAATAATAATATGGTCATAGAGATGAAGGCAGATATTAAAACTAGCTCAAGATACTTCATACCTCCACCAATTATAGATGGCTTAATGAGTATTGCAAAGATTATTGTGAATATATATAGTATGAAGAGGCCATATTCATAACCTAGGAAATTAGTTCCTATTAATAACATTAACCTCAGTATAGGTATTATCCATAGTGGAGAAGTAGTTCCATGTCTATGAATCCTCATAAAGTAGAGGTTGATTGATACAACAATAGTTATTATATAGAGCAGTATTTTGAGTAATATATCTACATATATTACATAGCTCATTATAAGTACTGAGAATATGAGTAGAGAATCTATGATGTATAGTGAGCCAGCATTACCCCTATGCAAAGTTCCTTACTCCTTAGGAACTCTAACTCTTTTCAATGCTTCACTTATTAAGTCATGAACTTTCTTACCCTCAACCTCAGCTTCTTCAACTAATATAATTCTATGTGATAGCACTGATTCACATATCTCCTTAACATCATCTGGAATTACATAGTCCCTACTATCCATGAGTGCTAGTACCTTAGCAATTCTATACATAAAAATAGATCCTCTATGACTTGGACCCATTTTTGTTAATGAATGATTCCTTAAGTAATTAACTACCTCTGCTATGTACTTAATTACCCTATCATCAACATATACCCCCTTATCAATGAATCTCTGTAACTCTACGAATTCATTGAGATTCACTACACTCTCAATACTCGATACATCGAGTAGGTATAGTTGGTCAGCTCTCTTAATTATTTCGAATTCCTCATCTAATCTATTATATGTTGTATAGCATTTAATCCAGAATCTATCACGTAGTGTAAGTGTTAGTGGATAAACACCTAGCTCTTCCTCAACAGGCATTTCAGTAGCTATGACGTGGAATGGCTTAGGTAGTTCATGTATGATTCCATCGATACTAACGTTATACTCAGCCATAGCTTGGAGGAGTGCTGATTGAACTCTTGTAGGTGTTCTATTAAGTTCATCAAACATAAGTATATTTGTAAATATGGGTCCTTTAACAAATCTCTTAGAACCATCTAAGCTATAGATATAGTAACCAGTTAAGTCAGTTGGCAATAGATCTGGATTTCCTTGAACCCTTCTGAACTCACCACCAATAGCTCTACTAATACTCTTAGCTAGTAGTGTTTTAGCAACTCCTGTTGGTCCTTCAATAAGTACGTGACCTCCAGCAATTAGTGTTGCTATAACATGCTTTATAACGCTTCTCTTACCAACTACAACTCTACCAACTACATTAACTAAATCACTAACTACTTCACGTGCTTTATCGAAATCCATACCTCAACCCAGAAATACACATGCTCTACTCAAAAATGAGTAAAATAAATTATTTTCAAAATCACTTACTTTCTTCACGGAGCGATACTCTTTTATCTCACCTAATAAACTGTGTCTACTTAGGAATGCATACCTTGACAATTATTACGCGGATGATTGAGTCAATTGAAGCTTCCTCCCATATTCACGAAATTGCAAGGGGAATTGTCTCAAGAATTCTCATACCCTCCACACTTACACGTTCTATACTTCAGAAATATGTTCGTAAAGCTATGCGTAATAGATCTTGGTATAGATTACCTAGATTAAAAAGAGCATTACTATATACAGCATCAAAAACAATTGATAAAGTGAGAAGTCGTACCTTACGTAATCTCCTAGAAGAGATACTTCTAGAAATAGAATTAGCAGGAACTATGGGTAGAGCAATATATTATGGAGTAATTATACTCATGAAACAAACACCTATACTCATAAAAACACTTCTATACAGAACAAAACAATTACTAGATAAATTATTGTTCCTAGGAATAAACTATTTAAACAACCCACCAATATACAGAGCATATGGATAATCCAAGATTAGCTAAGGATATAAGCGAGTACCTAGCAGGGTTAGAATTCAAATACTACACTATGTCAAGTGAAGAGAAACTTAGACTCATTGAGAAACTGAAGGAAAGTTAGTGAAGTTAATGAGATAATATTTGCATATGCCCATGGAGGATTTATTGAGAGGGAATTCTTTAGGGATATAGATATTGCAATATGGGTTAGAGATTTAGAGAATCCCCTTCGTTACATAGTTGAGTTATCTACAGAACTTGAACTAAGGTTCAAAATCCCAATAGATATAC
>QMXA01000098.1 GCA_003661905.1 Thermoprotei archaeon
AATTGCTTATGCACTTGCAGGAGCTAAAGCGAAGAAATATAGCTACAAGAGAATTCCTTACTGGGTATTTAGACAGAATGGCCAAGTACATATTGTGGCACCATCTGCAGGGCATTTATTCACTCTTAGTACAGATTTGAAAGGTTATCCTGTAGTTGATTATCGATGGGTTCCGAGATGGATAGAGAATAGAAAGTCATTATTCTCAAAGAGATTCCTAGAACTAATGGAATTCCTATGTAAAGGAGCTATAGCTTTTATAAATGCATGTGATTATGATATAGAAGGTTCAGTAATAGGCTTCTTAGTAATTATGAGTTTCGGTAATTTAAGGAATGCTTACAGAATGAAATTCTCTAGCTTGACAATTACTGAGATAAGAAATGCATTTAGAAACTTATCACCTCTTGATTGGAACATGATTGAAGCAGGTCTTTGTAGACATGAGCTAGATTGGTTATGGGGCATAAATTTATCTCGTGCACTGAGTCACATAGTTAGTAAAGCCCTTGGCAAAAGATTAATACTTAGTGCCGGAAGAGTACAATCACCAACATTAACTGAGGCTGTACGTATAATTACTCAAAGACGTCTCCATATTCCTGAGCCCCTCTACTATCCTAAAATATTCTTAGAACTGAATGGGAGAATGTTAACGCCGGAATTCACTGGCAAGCCTTTTCCAAACAAGGCAGTATTGCAAAGTATACTAATGAAAATAAAGTATGAGCCTTATGCATTTGTAAAATCTGTTGATGTACATATTAAATCCCTAGCTCCGCCTCATCCATTTAACTTAAGTGATTTACAGACAGAAGCTTATCGCTTATTAAGAATAGGACCTGCAAGAACGCAAAAAGTAGCTGAGGATCTATATCTTGATGCATTAATAAGTTATCCCAGGACAAATAGCCAGAAACTACCTCCAACCTTAGACAATAATTCAATAATGAAATCTCTTAGTAAAATGCCTAAGTATACAGACCTAGTACGAATATTAATGAATGAAGTAAGAGGAGTGCTTAAACCTAATAATGGACCTAAGGAAGATCCAGCTCATCCAGCTATATACCCAACTGGTGTACTACCTAAACAATTACCGCCATTACATGAGAAACTATACGACATCATTACTAGAAGATATTTAGCAACGTTCTCTTTACCTGCAAGAATAAGAGAGATAAAAGTCGTTCTAGATATACATGGACTGAATTTTGTTCTTAAAAGTGTACATATAGTTAATAGAGGTTGGCTTAAATATTATCCATTCATAGATTTAGGACCTACAGTCCCTGAAATCGCAAAAATTAGAAAAGGTATGAAGTTATATGTTACCAAAGCCCAAATACTTACTAGATATACATCACCTCCTCCACCACTCACGAAGCTAAGCCTACTGAAGTGGATGGAGCATGTAGGTATAGGTACTGAAAGCACTAGAGCTGAAATAATAGAAATTCTCTTCAAAAGACAATATCTCCATAGTAAAGGAAAGAGAGTTGAGGTTAGCGATCTTGGAATTGCTGTAGCATATCTGTTAGCAGATCTATTCCCTCACATAGTAGACATAGGTCTTACTAGAAAATTTGAAGAATATATGGAGCTTATCAGAGAAGGGAGATTAAAGAGGGAAGTCGTAGTTAAGGAGGCAAAAATACTAATCAAGAAACTGATTGAAGAAATTAAGAGAGAGGAAAGAAGAGCTATAGAAGTTTTAGCAAAATACCTGAGTACAGATACAGTGAAAAATCCATGTCCCATATGTGGACGAGAACGTCAGGGAAAGTATTTTTGCATATTTCATGAAAAAGCCCTTACAAGAATTAGAGATAATTTCCTAAAATGGAACTCTACAGGGTATGATTGGCAAGAATATTTAGAGAAGATAAGAAGTCTCAAAATAACGGGTCTTTGGGTTAGAGAAGTAGCTGAATTTTTACTAAAGAATAGATTAGATTGAGCTAAGTAATTTACTTGTAAATATGGTTATTAGACCTATGTAGGGTATTTTGATATGAACTCCAGTTACATATAGGACTTTACCCACAACTCTCTCAGAAGGTATTCCTGGAAGTTTCTTAAATGTTGAGCAATCTATGAAATTATGAAAATCTATCCACTCATTACCATCACCCTTGGTTGTGTAGTAGATTTTTCCTTCAACCTTTACAATATCTATAACTCGGTGTATCACTAGCTTCCCATCACATGTTTTATATATTATAATATCTCCTATACTAATATCCGTAGCTGGAAGAACAAAAACTATATCACCGTTCTTAAACATAGGCATCATACTACGACCTTCAATTACTGCGAGAGGTGTGAACCCTGTTATTAAGCGAGTCATATTAGCACATAGTAATAAGATAATTATGGCTATGAGTACTAAATCAGATAACCTAATACGTTTACTAAGAGCTTTGTGCAATATCTGTTCTAGCCCTCCTCTTCTTCACTTAGATCTATCTCTATTATAGTACCTCTCCTTTTTTCTTCTTTCTCTTCACTACCTAGAGCTCTCTTTCCCTTCGTACTTTCTATCTCAACACCTTCAGCTCCAGCTTTTATCTTACTTACTACACCTCTCCATCTATAACCACAGTTTGAGCATTGAAAACTGCCCATGACTGTTATTGTTATTCTTCCTCTAGCATCAGGTATTGGTGCTATTAATTGCCATGTCTTGATGGGTTTATCGGCTTTAGTGCCGCATTTAGGACAAATGTAAGGATTTCTACGAGGCATAGCCCAACCCACTGAGCTTTTGTTTCTGTGGTATAATTAAAGTTCAGTACTAATTGTACCTAATAGTTTAGTCAGGTAAAATGACTGTTCCACTTCTCTCCTCAAGTGTATCTAGAGCTTTGTATAGATGACCTATGAATGCTTTTTCTCCACCATGCTTTATGAATCTTATACATGCAAGTACTTTAGGCCCCATAGAACCTGGCGGAAAGTGACCTGCTTTGTATAACTTCTCTGCTTCGCTAACCGTTAATTTCCTTAATAACTTTTGACTAGGCTTTCCATAATTCAGCATAACGCCATCAACATCCGTTAATATAACTAAGTAATCAGCTCCTAATTTTGTAGCTAAAACTTCACTTGCTAAGTCCTTATCTATGACTGCCTCAACTCCTCTAAACTCTTTATTCTCTTTTATTACAGGAATTCCACCTCCTCCAGAGGCTATTACTATGTAACCTTCATTGACTAGTTTCTTAATTGCTTCAACTTCAAGATTATCTATTGGATTGGGCGATGGCACAACTCTTCTCCAACCACCACGTGGATCAAGTCTCATAATCCAACCTTTCTTAATGGCTATTTCCTGAGCTTCTTCTTTAGTATAGTAAGGTCCTATGTACTTTGTTGGGTTTCGAAATGCTGAATCGTATTTGTCTACAAGAACTCTATTTATAATTGGCAAAACTACTCTATTTATTCCTCTTCTCATAAGTTCATTATGAAGTGCTTGCTGAATCATATATCCTAACCAACCTTGGGTCATTGCATTAGCTATATCCATAGTTAATGGCGGTATTTTATATGCTAGCGCCTCCATCCACTCAAGTATATTTCCTACTTGAGGCCCATTACCATGGGTAAGAATAACTCTATAACCTTTCTCAACAATATCTGCTACTTGTTTCATTGCCTTACTTACATTATCCCATTGTTCATCAACAACACCTCTCTGACCCTTTCGAAGAAAGGCATTACCTCCTAGAGCTATAACTACTACTTTCACTAATATCACCGAAACTGAGCACAGATAGATTATGTACTATAACAGATTTTAATTTTTGAGTAAAGTGTCTCCTTTAAGCATATCTTCACTAATAAAAAATATAGCAAAGGATAAAGATAATCCACATTGCTGTTATTGGAATGAGTCCTATTCCTAGCCATGTAATTCTAGGTTTTATAGCTGTTAAGAAAATGCTGAGGCTATGTGTTGCTACTAATGGAATAATCCATGCTATGTATCCATATCTCACTATATAGCTATAGAGAGGCATTGCCACTACTAATATAAGAACTAAGAGAAAACCACGCTCACTCCTCAATTTATGCCCTAAAACTCTATGATAAAGAGGTAGAAGGATCATCAGTATTATTTGGTAAACTAATAATACATATTCTATCACCAAATCCCCAAAGATGAGAAAGACCTAACTCTATATATCTTCTTCTCTATGATAAGGAAAGGGAGGTACTATGGCTGAGGGATTTAACCCATTTAGAATATCAAGTATCAGAGGTTTACAGGTTATAGATTCTCGTGGAGATCCCACAGTAGAGGTTCTTGTAATTACTGAAGGAGGAGGTTCTGGAAGAGCTATAGCACCTTCAGGTGCTTCTAAGGGGAAATATGAAGCTGTTGAACTTAGAGATAATGACATAGCAAAATTTAAGGGAAGGAGTGTGTTGAAAGCTGTTGAAAATGTAAACACAATAATAGCTAGAGCACTTAGAGGTCTTGACTCAAGAAACCAGAGGCATATTGATAGAGTACTTATAGAAGTTGATGGCACACCCAATAAATCTCGATTAGGGACTAATGCAACTACAGCCACAAGTTTAGCTGTGCTTAAAGCTGCAGCAGATACTGCAGAGCTTCCATTATTTACATACATAGGAGGACCTCAAGCTCGAATTCTTCCAATACCTATGCTCAATGTCATTAATGGAGGTATACATGCAGGGAATGAACTTGCCGTACAGGAATTCCTAATAGTACCTCTCGGTGCTGATTCATTTTTCGAGGCTATTAGAATAGCTATTGAAATATATAAGGATCTTAAAAGAATTGTAAAGGATAGATACGGTTCTTCAGCAATTAATGTAGGTGATGAAGGAGGTTATGCACCACCTATGAAATTTACTGAGGAAGCTCTCCAAGTCTTAGAGAAAGCAATTGAAAAAGCTGGTTATGAATTGGGAGATAATGTATATATCTCCCTTGATGCTGCTGCTACACAATTCTACGATGAATCAAGGAACACATATAGAATCGATGGTAAGGAACTGAATGCATCAGAGCTTCTGGAGTACTGGCTAGATATAATTAATAGGTATGCCATACTAAGTATTGAAGACCCATTCCATGAAGAAGACTTCAAGAGCTTTGCATCATTAGCTTCTAAAGTTAAGAATAGATGCATCATTATAGGTGATGATTTAACAACAACTAATATCAACAGACTTAAGAAGGCCATTGGTGAAAATTCAATTACAGGAGTAATAATAAAGATTAATCAAGCAGGAACATTCACTGAAGCAGCAGATACTACGAAATTAGCTCTAA
>QMXA01000099.1 GCA_003661905.1 Thermoprotei archaeon
ACCAGATCTACTCCACTTAATTTATTATCAGTGCTTACAAATGCTACAACAGGAATTCCTATCTCCATAGCTTCATCTAGTGCTTGGCTATCAGCTCTAGGATCTGTTAATACAACGATCTCTGGCTCAATGTATATATCTAAGTTAGGATTAGTAAATGTCCCTGGTATAAACCTTCCCACAATTGCTTTTGCTCCTGTAAATTTAGCGAATTGCTGAACAGGTCTTTGACCATACTGCCTTACCGATACAGCAGCTATAGCTTGAGGTTCATATCTAGCTAGAAATTTGGCAGCTATTCTTAAGCGTTCATCAATTTTCTTGACATCAAGTATGTATAAGCCATCAGGTCTAACTCTATATACAAAACGCTCCATGTGCTTGGTACACATATGAGTGCCTATATGAATACCTGCTGAGAGGTATGTTTCTAAAGGTACAAGTAGCTCTATAGTTATTTTTTCCTGAGATGTCATGGATACCCCTCTTAACTCTTCTTAGTGAAGTACATTACCTCCCGAACAAGCTCTACATGCGATATAAGTATTCTTCTGCAACAGTATCTCTTTATTCCAAGTTCATCCAGTACTTTAGCTGGATCCTCACCTGCTCTAACTCTTTTTACAAATTCCTCCCATACAGCACCTATTGGGTATCCGCATGTAAAGCATCTTATGGGTATAATCATGCTTTCATCACCTATAGGACTTCTGTCTGAATCTTCTTGCACTGTATCGCATCCATTTCTCAGGCTCTGTTCTTCTAGGATCACCTGCAATCATTGTTCTATCATAGCGTTTGAACATTTCCTTAAGATCTTCTGAATTCGTATATGCTATAAGACCTCTTGCTATCGCCATTCTTACTGCTTCCGCTTGTGCCATTATACCACCTCCTTGAACTTTTATATCTATATCTATACCATTCCTGATTCTCCCACCTACTAATAGTAGAGGTTCCATCATTTTTAATCTAGCCATTTCTATAGGCCATATTTCAATGGGAACTCCATTAACTCTTATCCTTCCCATTCCAGGCCTAATAACAGCTCTTGCTATTGCTGTCTTTCTCTTTCCAATACTTATTATTATTTTCCCAATGGTCCTCGACGTCATGATAATCCAACACCTCTCCAGCCTAGTTCACGAGCGACTTCGGCAACACTTATGTATTCACCTTTAAGTTTCGTATAGTGTGCATCCTCTATCTTTATTCTTGGTTTATTCTCGAACTCTTTAGGTATTGAAACATATACTCTCAACCTTGTTAATGCCTGTTTACCTTTCCAAGAATCTCTCGGTAACATACCTCTAACAGCCTCCTTAACTATTCTCTCTGGTGTTCTTGGTCTCTTTCTAGATTGTTTATAGGGATTTCTATGTGTCTTTACTCTAAGTAATAATTTATATCCATTGATTACTCTTTTCCTTTCACCACTTATAATAGCTTTCTCAGCATTAACTACTATGACTTTATAACCTGAAAGTAGTAATTTAGCGATGTAACTTGCCATTCTACCAAGTATTAATCCCTCTGCATCAATAATTACAGCTCTATCTCTAGGATTCACCATCACTTCCTCGGGTATCGCTATTTTGGTCATGTTATTATCCTCACCCCGCTACCTTTTGGTCTCTCCTTAACGAGCTCTAAAATATGCATAGTTCTACCACCAGCTGCTTTAATTTTTTCTATAGCTGATGCAGAGAAAGATAGAGCTGCTACAGTGACTGAGTGGTCAATAGCTCCTGCACCAAGGACTTTTCCAGGTACAACAACTATATCTCCTGGTTTTGTATACCTACGTATTTTGCTAATATTTACAGCAACTCTCTTCCTTGAGGGCCTCATTAATAACCCAGCAATGTATTTCCATATCCTAGCACTATGCTTGTTGGATGCCTTTATGAGCTCCCTTATAGTTCTTCTAATTATGTAATTAGTAGGCCCTGTTCTTTTCATGGTTATTTCACCGTGACTTTATTCATCTGTTCATGCAATTCATCTAATTTCTTAATAAGCATACTTATCGATTCACTGAGAATTCTCTCAGGTTTTAAAACACCTGTGCTCTCCAGTCTAAGTATGTACTTATCCTCATACCAACTAAGCATTATGGCATCCTTGGGACAACTTCTTTCACACTGTTTACATAGTATGCAGTTCATCTCATTCCTTACTTTCAACTCATTATTTTCTATGTAAAATATCTTTCTTGGACAGAGCTCTATACAACGTTTACATAGGTCACAACGTGACCTATCTACATTTATCTTAGCTACATATCTATTAGTAGCTACTGTAACTGGACTCCATTTTATATGTTCAATTCCTCTTCCTAACCTTGCCCTCATTTCAACTACTAGTCTCTGACCTGGAGCTAAGGTCACTATTGGTATGTTCTTGTATACGGGAGTTATGTCTGGATCATCCGATACTATATCACCTGAGTAAACAGTTACACTTTCACCTTCCGCTGCTGCCTCAAGTCTTAGATATGCAAAACAATTTTCACATCCACGGGCATAGGCCGTGCATTCAGCACATTCCTCAGGTGATCTATATTTCTCTAATGCTTCATCTGATTTGAGGGGTATAAGACCTAGTCTATGTGCTAATATTTCATCAAATAGAGGTGATGTATTAACCATAACTAGGACTTCATCAATGGCCATTGTAGGTACTTGAGTCATAGCGTAGCGTCTTATAGCATTTATTATAGGAAGGGATATCCCTTCAATCAACACTTCAATACTTCTCTCATTTTTCTCAAGTACCTTAACCCGCATTGTTAAGCCCTTCTAGACTCTCCTACCACGTCTACCTCCAGGTCTTCTAGTAGTATCATGGGGTATTGGTGTTACATCCTCGATTCTACCTATAATGAATCCTGCTCTTGCTAAGGCTCTTATAGCAGCTTGTGCTCCAGGTCCTGGTGTTTTAGGGCCATGACCACCTGGTGCTCTAACTTTTATATGAATAGCTACTATGCCCTTCTCCATAGCTTCTTGGGCTATTTTATAAGCAACCATCATGGCTGCATATGGACTTGGCTTTTCTCTATCAGCTTTAACAACCATACCTCCAGATCCTCTAGCAATGGTCTCAGCACCTGAGATATCAGTTATGTGAACAATAGTATTGTTGAATGAGCTATATATGTGAGCTACCCCCCATTTAAGTTCACGAGACGCAAATGCCATGGAGTAACACCTCTAAGTTTGAGCAGGGATTCGTTTGGATTGTAGTTTCTTATAAGGAGAGAGAGGATAGAAATCTATCATATCCTCCTCCTCTCTTCTCACCAAGTAGCCTGGAGCTGTAACTCTTCTTCCATTAATGGCTATGTGCCCGTGTGCTATGAGCTGGCGGGCTTCATGTATGCTTTTAGCAAGGCCCTTCTTATATACTATTGTCTGTAATCTTCGCTCCAATATATTATCAACAGTTAAACTCAGTACATCATCAAGTGTTGCTTTTTCGGAAGATAAGAGCCCTAATCTATATAATCTAGCAATCAGTGCCCTTTCCTCAGCTACTCTTAATTCCGGTGGCTTTGAAAGTAGGGCACGAGCTCGAGCTCTTATTCTCCTTAGCATAGTTTTAGCAATCCATAATTCACGTTTATTTCTAAGGCCATAAATGCCTATTAATCTCATTTCCTCCATTAGTCTTTCTTTAACCCATGGATGGCCTGGAGGCTCCCATTTTTTCCTGGGTTTCTTGGGATCACCCATAGCTATTACCTCACTTCTTTCTCCTCTTAACACCAACTACAGGTCCTAGTCTTCCAGTTGTATGAGTTCTCTGACCTCTTACTTTGTATCCTAGCGCATGTCTAATACCTCTCCAACTCCTGATTCTCTTCTCTCTTTCAATATCTTGCTTCACATAGAAAATGAGATCAGCACCTATGAGGTGTAGGTCTTGACCTGTTTCATAGTCCTTTCTTCTATTAAGCATCCAACCCGGAAATCCTACTGCTTTAAGATCTTTGAGAGCATCTTCTATTTTCTTAACTTCTGCCTCAGTTAAGTATCCAATACGTTTCTGAGGATCTATTCCAAGTTTTCTACAGAGAGCAAGTGCAGTACTATAGCCTATTCCCTTTATCTTAGCTAGTCCATAAGGTACTTTCATCAATCCATCAATATCTGTTCCCGCTATTCTAACCACATATTTGAATTCACCCTGAGACACGCCACATCTCCTCGCTTCAGACCTAGCACCATAACATCTGAGAAGAATTATAAGTTTTTAAGGAGATCTATTCTATGAAAATGAAGATAAGTACAAATTAATATGTCTTAACATAGATGTTCAAGGTAATTGCATAAACTTTTTCTTACTCCTTCTATGAATTCTTTTGCATACGTCTCTACTTTGTAAAGATCTTTAGGTGTATCAATATCTATCCAAGGAATTCCTTCTATATCTATTGCTACAATATTGAGATTTCTTTTTGTGGAGTACTTTATGAGATTTGATAGCTCAATGATATGTTGCTTTCCACTATACTCTTTATAAACTCTGTAAAGATCTTTCCTCATTATAAATAACCCTATATCTACATGGGTATAGTTATCTAGATTCTTTCCTATATCTATTACCCTTCTATTCTTTACAAGAATCTTAGTTGCTTCTTCACTATCTACATACTTAGGATTAGAATCAGCACCTACAATAATATCAGCTTTGCATTCATATTTCATTAACTTTTTAAATATTCGAGGATCATGAATGTGATCAGACATTGAGAGATAGAATATTTCCCCGTTAACGTATTGCATACCTAGGATAAGACTGTAACCATTACCTCTCTCGGGGATGTTGTTAATTATCAATTCTGCATCTAGATTTGTTCTGTGTACGAAATCGGCTATTTTCTTATAGTTATTGGAATTGACAACAATATATATTTTCCTAACACCTATATTTAATAGGTTAGCTATTGGATAGGCTATGAGCGGTATTCCTGCTATTTTAATAAGTGGTTTAGGAGTGTCGCCGAAGATACCACGAATTCTCGTACCAAGACCAGCAGCTAGGATAATAGCCTCCTTAATCATTCTTATTCACCATTAATTACCAGAAATTAATTTCAGGGATTACCTTATTTAGGAGCCTATTTAGTCTATTATAACATTATAGGAATAACTATAAATCTTTAATTAAATTCAAGGACATTACTAAGTTCTTGAATTAATTTCCCCGCTATATCTATAAGCATCGATTATTTTCAGTATTACATAGCTATATGATAAGAGAGCTATAACTACTAGTGTG
>QMXA01000100.1 GCA_003661905.1 Thermoprotei archaeon
AATAAATGAAGATGAAGTAGTAGAGAAATTATACAATGTATTGCCCTCACTTAATACAATAATTGAAGAACTTAAGAAGAGCATAAGAAGATATAGAATATGAACATTAGTAAAGCCTTGATTCAGGAAAAATATAAAGTGATTCTTCCCTTATTTGAAAATTACATAAATTAAGAAACAAGATCTTCCATGAACTACTTTAATACTCTCAGAGGTACATAGCTTCTGAAGTTACTAATCTCCGACTACATCTTTATTATTTTGAAAATGAGGATTTTCTTATAAGAATGTATAGTATTATACATAGACATGTAACAACCATGATAATTATATAGATATTTGAATATGTTTCTTGTAGGATGTTATATGGATGAGTTTCACTTGATGATGTTTGAGGTGTTGTAATGTATTGCTTCTCCTTACTTACAGAAGTTATACCCTTATTTTCAAGGTTCTTTAGTGCTAACTCATATGCCTTAATTATATAGCTTATAGCTCCTGACTGATTATGTGTAGCTATGCACATACCCTTTAATAAGTATTCATAGCTTTTATTATACATCTCTTCTAGCTCGGTATTCATAACTCCAGAGTTTATCATTGCAGTTAATTCTTTAGCTATTGAGATCCAATGCATTATGCATAGCTTATTGGAATCGAATGTGAATAAACCTCCTTTCCAACCAAGTATTAAAGGTGAATAACTCATAGGAGAGACAACCCAGTCAAATAACCACTTAATCCTAGTTTCATTACCTACAATCTTCTCGAATGGATGACTCAATCCTAATACATGGCCCATTTCATGCGCTATAACTCTCTCTATACCATCCTTAATAGCTCTACACCTATAGCCAGGATATGAAATTACTATACCATTAGGAGTTGCAATACCTGTGAAATTTAGTTCAAACTTATGTGTTAAGTATAATGGCCTCTTAGCTACCAATATAATGCATGGTACGTATGTGTAATTCCAACTATAGGTATAGTTAAGAAGATGTTCCTCAACTAAGACTTTAACTAAATCCTCATACTCAATAACAATCCAATTATCAGCAATAGTTGAGTTATTAATCAGCTGATAAATTCGTGAATAGCGATAGCCATCAATATTGTACACATCTATATTCCAATTAGTGTAAGGTGTGAGATTATACAATATGTTTCTCAATTTATTAATATCTATAGATAATGTCGAATTAGTCTCACGATCTCTATAGTTAAGAATTAATATATTTAGATCATATAACTTAGAGTATTTTGGAAAGAATACATAGTCATCAACAACTACATAACTTACGAAATCAGATATGTAATGCTTCAAAATTTCAGTGAGTTCTAATTCTGATTTAATATCCCATATGGGTTTTGTAGTGCTGAAATTAACTCTTAATCCATAATTACTTAGGGCATATTCGGATCCTGGATGAGGCCTTGGAATTACTGAAAGATCTATAAAGTATATGGGATAATTTCCTCCGAAAGCTATGAACCCCATATAAGATCTACTTTGATTACTAACATAGTACACTCTAGGTATTTGAATCCATGGAATATTTATTAAAAAGAGCATATACTTTGCATTGACATTAACGTACTTACCTACTTGGAAAGCCAACCATTCCTCAATAGCAGATGCACTAACGTATATAGCTTTCCTCCAATTCCACTTGTGATGAGTTACAGATAAGTATTTCTTGATATAATTTGGTAGTGGACCTTCCTTTCCTATCATTAACATGTAGCGATTTAGTTCATTACATAATGTAGGTGGAGCTTCTATAACTATATAATTTACAGTGTATTCAATAGCTTTCTGTGGTGTATCTAAGGTAATATATGATGGATAATTCCTCGGTAATTGGGAGATTAAATATTCCTTAGAGTTATTTGTAAGTGTTATATTTATAAAAATTATTGCTATATCAATATTTATTCTAAGAGGTGATTTTAACTCCTGAATACTTGCAAGGGGGAATATTAAGGATGTGATAGAGAGTCCTATGATGATAATTGTCATAAATAATTTCCATAGCATGGCTGGTCATTCCTATAATAAGTTATTTCTCATAAGTCTTAAGCTATTTTAAGCTAGTAAATCATTAACTAACTATAATCCAAGGTTTTGTATTCACTACTTTGTATCCTAATATTTTGTAGACCTTTATTGCCGGCATGTTGTTTCTCTCCACATGAAGAAGTGCTTTAGCACCTGAAATAATAGCGTCCCTTGTTATTGCTGAGGTAACTATTTTTGCGTAGTCTCTTCCTCTATAATTGGGATGTGTAAAGACATCACCTATTATCCATACTCTAGGCATTCTAATATATGCACATGCAATAGAGACAAGCTCACCATTTGTAAAAACTCCATAATATCTCCATCTACTAATAATTCTTCTACATGTCTCTACATCAAGTTTCCTCCCTTGAATCTCCTTTAATTTTAAGAAAGCTTCTAAATCTTCTTCTCTCAATCTCCTAGCTTTTTCAGGCATATATGGTTTGAAGGAGTATTCATCCACTACCATATCTAAATATTCCTTTACTTCCACATTCTTAGCATTGAAGTATTTAATGATGGGATTCAATAACTTTCTATTATATACTTGGATTATAGCTCTATACTTATGGGGAATGTATGTAATGAGTTCTTTCGCTTCACCCCATATATGAATACCATATACATACTGACCCCTCCAAATGAGTAAATAACCCTCAATTCCTTTATCTAGTGCAAAGTATATACTTGTATTATCGGGTTCATATATGATGTCGTACAATAAGTATACATGCTCTAATGGATTATTCGTATATAATTTAACAATCTCCCTCAATAATCTATAGTCAAGATTTTGGAGCTACTTTACTTTCATGCAAAGCACCTGAGTATATTTTCTTTTATCCTCTTTAACTTATATTTACAATTGTAAAGAATGAAAAGGGAAAATAAGTCATTTAGTTAATCAAAGAACAATCAGAGAACTATCAGGGATGAAGTCACTAAAATAGAAATCACTTTAGGACATGAGAATGATCTTGTCTCAGGTTATTATAATCGGCTTTTGCTCTCCTCAGACTGATAGTAGGGTATTCAAAGTAGTTCATCATACTATTACTTATGAACATAATAAAAGGATGAGGCTTTATTAAGCCTTATAAGTTATTATGTAACTTTGTTGAATTCTAAATTGGTTGGGATTTCAATACTTTTACTCTAGAGTTAATACTTTAATATAATCTCCAAAATAAGAAATGATTAATGAGTAAGCTTAATAAAACAATGGAAATAGCTAGATAACATTAAATGAGATCTCGAAACTATATCAAAATAATATTAAATAAGACTTCAATGATGTTTAAACTTATCATCTGCTATGAAATTACATGTTATAGAGTGTAGGGTGGATCCTTAATTGAGATGTGTTTTAAAGCTACAAGGATTTCCTAGTTGCGATAACGTTATTCAATATTTAGAAGGCTATGCTAGACCTTGTGAAGTTGGAATTAAGGTCGTTGGAGGTGAAATATATAGGTTGATCTATGATATTGTTTTGAGTAGACCTGAAGATTATCTCTCCATTTATCAAAGTCTGTGTAATCATAAATGTTTAAAGTGTCATAGCTGGTATTTCTCTCAAATAGCTGATGGTAGATGGATGAGCCCTGCAGACATACTTACCGAGGCCGTAAAGTATAGAGAGTTAGTAACTGTATGGGAACCTCTACATAGAGCAACAATGTGGCATGCATCTGATCTTTGCGCACATTGCGGAGCCTGTTTAAGAGGATCCAAAGGCCCGTTTTGTCCAGATAAATTAAGATCTGACCAAATAATAGCATCTCCTCAAGGTTTTGGTCCTGCGAGAAATATAATATCATTTACAGGAGGAGATCTTTATTGCAATCCTGCCTACTATATAAAAACATTTAAACTTTTGAAAAAGGAAGTTCCTGAATTATGGATACATATAGAGACTAATGGTTATGGTTTAACGCCTAAAAATCTAGATGCATTAAGAGCCTCTGGTCTAGATTCAATATGGCTTGATATGAAAGCTTATGATGAAGAGACTTATAGAAAATTATGTGGAACAACTAATAAATGGATCTTAGAAATACCTGCTCTAGCCAAAGATCTAGGAATAGTCATTGAAATAGTTCTTCTCTACATTCCAGGATTTGTAGAACTTGATCAAATAGAGAAATTTGGAGAACTATTAAGCAATGTTGATACCTCCATACCCATTACCCTCCTAGCATTCTTTCCTGAATTTATGTTGAGAGGACTTAGAGCTCCAACAGTAGACGAAATGCTAAAAGCATTTGCAATACTAAAGAGCTATAAACTTAAGAATATAAAGGTAGGAAACGTCAGAGTCTTTTGTAAAGACTACAGATGCATTGAATTCCTGATAAAGAAACTTGGTAGGAATGCAGTATCTCTATGATTATAGAGAATGAAGATTCGATGAGGAATTATTAGCTACTTCTCCTAGTTCCTAATTTAAATACTACGAGAATAGCAACTATAATAATCCCTATCACCATACCTATTGCTATCGTTATAATGGGCATAATTGGAGCTTCGGTTGTTGGTGTAGTTAGCGTTGTTGAAGTTGTTGGTATTGTTGGTGTAGTCGAGGTTATGGACACATACTCCTCACTTTTTATCAATACTCTATCTAGTTCCTCTATTGGGACTTTTGTCTGTTCAATTTTAACTATTTTATCTCTACTAGCTTTGCCCACGATTTCTACGGTACTTGGTAATAATGGTTTTTTGAGTTCTCTTCTTGACAATTCATTTATACTAATTGTTATTCCTTTGATTGCTGAAAGTACTTCTCTTAATCCCTCAATACCTTTCTTATCCTTAGATCTTAATTTAAGCCCTGTAAGTAGAATGTTCATAATGACTTTACTCTCTAGGGCTCTAATACTTAGCTTTAGCCTAGTTTTTGATGGAGCTATTTCTATTTTTCTAAGTTCTGAGCTTATTTTACTTAGAAACTCTTTACTCTCTTCTAGATATTTCTCTAACTCAGGAGGTAGTGTTGGCTTTATAGATGGTGAAGTGCTTATACCTTCACCCTTTGGGATTTCTTTAAACACTTCAATAATTCTTCTTAGCTCTCCTTTTGCTTCAATATAGAGAGTCATAGTTACATTGTATGCTTTTAAATACTCTTGTAATTCTGTTTCGTATGTCTCTGTTTCAAAATCTGTACTCATACTAAGTGAAGCTTCAAGATCTATAAAGGTCTTTCTATACTTTTCAAC
>QMXA01000101.1 GCA_003661905.1 Thermoprotei archaeon
CTTGGTGAAAGCTCAAAGAGATGTAGTTCTGTAATAAATTTCTGTGTATTGTTGTAAGTTCTTCATTGTGAATAAATTTGGATTGATTTTATTTATGAGTAGGTCTTGGGTTATGGAGTTTTATTAGATTTTGAAGTTCTTGATATGCTCTACTATTTTTAGATCATGTTTTTTTCTTATTAATTTCTCATCAATAGTATTGTGTTGTGAATAAGTGCTAGAGCTACATAGGAAGCATCATATATTGTTATTCCTTTCCTCATAGCTACCTCAATAGTTTTCTCACTATAAATTCCTTCAAGTCCATATAGTGTAAATTGATAATCATCAAGAATGCGAGCTACTTCCTTTAGTTCATCCTCCCCAAAAGCTCCAGAGTACTTTAGTGCATTGAGTACTTCGAAGTGTAGAATTGAAGGTGCTATTAAATCTATTAATCCATTGATAAATGCATCCCTAAGTCTTAAAGCTCCTTTACTCCTCTTCAACAAACCACTTAACAATTATAGAAGCATCAACTACTACCTTACTTCTCTTCATCTCCTAATTTCCTCAACACTACTCCATTTAGGAATCTTTCTACGTAGCTGATCCGTACGTATTGCAGCTATTCTCAATCTCGTTACATCCTTCTCTCTTAACTTAGCTTCTTCACGTTTAATAACATCCTCAATAGCTCTTCTAACAACTTCACTCCAATTAATATACCTAAATTTCTCCATCTTCTCTTTAAGCTTCTTATCAATACGAAAACTAACAACAACACCCACAAGAACTCTCCGTAATAAATGTATTACATAACGAATAATAAATATATAGATAATTCTATGAAAAATATCTATCTATTATTTAGCAATGCTTCTTTGTACTCATATCATAATAACTTATTACATTAGTGATGAGTTATTCTTAGTTCTATAAGTTAGATTTTAAATGAATCATTAATGTAGTGTTTATAAAGTTTTAAGGCTTGCTAATTTCTTAGGGATAATTTGTGAGTATTATTAAGGTTACTAGAGATATATATGAATTGCTCTTAGTAATTGCTAGGAGAAAGGGTAAGAGTATTGAAGAGCTTATTCTAGAATCTGTTATTAAGGAACTTGATCCTAGAATGAGGCTTGAGGCTTATAGAAAGCTCCATGAGAAGTATTTTAGAGAAGCTGAGGAACTCTATGAGAAAGGTGATTTAGTACAAGCAGGTGAGAAGTATTGGGGGGCTCTAGTATCATTATTAAACATTATTGGTGAAAAGGAGAATTTGCCACATTACACACATAGAGATTTGAGGGAGATAGTAGAGTTCTTAACAGAAAAGACTAATGATCCAGAGTATTCAAGGCTATTCTCAAGTGCTGAAGCTCTACACTCAAATTTCTACCACAATTTCATGTCTAGACTAAGCTTTAATGTACATAGAGAAGATATTCTTAAACTCATACAAAAACTTAAAAGACTTATAGAAAGTGTGTGATAGAAATCTTCTAACTACAAAGATATATCGGAGTCATAACTAAGATTTGCAATAACTACTTATTAATTCTAGTTTTAGCTAAACTAATGAATATCAATACGGTACCACTTCACTATGATTTAAACAAGAGTAAGAACTATAATGAAAAACGAATAATATTTAAGGATTTCAGTTTCGAGATCTTCAAATAAAATACATATGTAATTAGTGAAGCTCTTAAACAGCACGGATATAAATAGTTTGAGGTGGGCCCTTGCCTATTGTCCATATCTATGTTTGGAAAGGTTTTACAGATGAAGCTAAGAAGAAGGTTATAGTGGGTATAACTAAGCTATTCACTGATCTAGGTATTCCTAAAGAAGCTGTTGAAGCAATAATTCATGAAGTTCCGAAGGAGAATTGGGGTATAAGTGGTGAGCTAGCCAGTGAAAAATTCAAAGACATAAAACCGCCTTGATCTAAACATCAATATCATTAAATAGATGATATGAAATGACTTCACTCCATGACATGGCTATATAGATTATCTGAGTACCTAGCTATGTCTATCTACAGTAAATAGCGATGGATTTAGTGGTAATTGTTTCAGAGCTTTTTCTCACTAGGTCTTATTTTTTCTTTTGGTTCCCATCTAAATCTCCAGTAACCTTCTTAACTATGTGCCCAACTCTATATCTCACAGAGAACATCAGATGCAAATATCCTTAAGGTTATGGAGCTCTTATAGTTCATAAATTCTTGTACAAGGTGTAGAGAGTTCTAAGTTAGGATTAATTAGGTATTTCAATGGTTATGGTTGAAGTTTGCTAGTTATAGTGGGTTGTTGACTGGTCGAGATGATTCTCGTTGCAGTTTATTCCCTGCTCTAATCAATACTTCATAATAGTTTTAGCTAGGTGTAGTACTTCTCAAGATACACTTCATATTTATCCACTAATCTACCCATTTTTAATACAGGAATTGCTAGTCCTAGTCTTGGGGGACATCCTGGAATGAATAGTCCTAGTGATTTGAATTTTGATGTGCAATTACCGAGTAGAACTATTTTCCTACCTTCAGCATCTTTAGGTATGTTATTTATGGAACCAGTAACTATGTAGTACTCCTTAATCTTATCAAGTATTCCTTCTTCCTTAAATGTATTCAATATTATTATAAGTGTACTTATACAACCTGAGCAAGCATTTTTAACATATATACCTGCCAACTTAAAATACTCTCTTAGATCACTTGGTGGTGGTTTGAATCTCCTTACCACTCTCTCTAACTCTTCGCCTACAACCTCTATCTCGTGTGGTTTAAAAGCCCCTATTCCAAGTTCATATGCATATCTAAGTACTTCTATCTCCTCTGGATTGAACCCCATTACTCTAGCACAAATAGAGTCTATTGCAAGTGGATCTTCACCAGCTATTACTAAGTCCATTCTAATTGGGTCTCCATCTACAGGTCCTAAACCCTCCATACATATAATTCCATCAACTATTGTGAGTGTGGGTTTAATCACAGTATTGAGCTCTGCTATAGCTCTCTTAATACCTGCTCTATGCATTATTCTCTTACTCAAATCACTTATAACACCCTTCATATTCTTGAGTGCACATGTTATTGTACAGCCATAGTGAGTCTTCATCTTAGGCACGTTTATGAGTGCATCAGCATTGAGTATAGGTTCTGCAATTTCAACTTCTCTAAGTACTTTACCTCTTGGTATAGGTATTTTCACGAATCTACACTTCCTAAGGTCTAAGATCCTGGCACCCATTTTAGTAGCTACTGACTTTATACCTGAAATCTCAAATGCCTTCTCAGTATCAACACCAATAGGTGATGATTCTGCAACAATAACCTCCTTAGCACCAGCATCATTACATAGCTTAATTACTGCTGCAACAACTTCAGGACTAGTACATATGTGAGGCTTGTTAGTAGCTCTAGTCAAATTAGGCTTTACCACAACTCTATCACCTTTACCAACATACTTCGAAATACCACCAATCAAGTCAATAGCTTTCGAAACAGCTTCATAAACATAGCCATTAATAACCTTAACAATAGATACTATACTTCTTAACCTAATCACCCCCAATGAATTAATGAGTATTCCCACTCTCTACTACACACTAGCAACTTGGGTTTTTAGCTCGTATCATACTATGGTTTGGATTTTCTAAAAATAGTTATTTGCACTATGATAGTAAGGTTTTTCACATTACTGAGTATCTATGTAGATTCGTAGGAATGTGATGTCTATGTATGCTATGCCTTGGATTAGGATGAGTTTTTCAGTCCATAGGAACTATTTGCGTTTGTTTGAGGGGAGTACTTGGTGATAGTTAGGGATGAGGTGATGGTGGGTGTTAGTAGGCGTTTAGTTATTCTTATCTTATGCTTCTTAGTTGTTGTAACTACATCATTTAAGCATGTGTGGTCAGTTTTCATACCATATGTTGAGTCTGAGTTCATGATCACTAGATCAGTTAGTGTCTTACCATTTAGCTTACTCAACATAGCTAATATTGTTGGATTTCTAAGTACTTACTACATAAAGGAGGTGCTTGGACTTAAGAAATTACTCTCTATAACTGCTATACTAATGGCTTCAGGACTTGTATTAACTGCTATATCACCTAGTGTATTGATGTTGGTAGGGTCATTTGCATTCATTTATGGTTTGGGTAATTCATTTGGGTATGTACTAGCTGTATCACTAGGTATTAGGTGGTTCCGTGGTTATAGAGCTGGATTAGCTACTGGCATTATTGTTAGTGCTTATAGCTTTGGAGTTCTAACACTATCACCACTAACAACGTATCTGATACAGTACTTCAGTAGTTGGAGAACGCCATTACTAATTTACAGCATAGCTACTTCTATAGTAATGGCCGTAGCTATTAGTGTGCTTAAAGAGCCCTCAACACGTAATGTAGGTATTGAGATTCATAAGCTAGGGTTAATTGAAGTAGTTAGGTCTAGGGAATTCGCTTCAATAGCTATAATTCTATTCCTAACAACATTATTCGATGGATTAATAACAGGTAACTTAGTACCCCTAGTTGAGGAGATAGTTAATGTTGATCCAATGACTGCTTCACTAGTTATGAGTATTTATTCAGCTATTGCTATAATTAGTAGAATAGTTATTGGTGTAGTTAGTGAGTGTTTAGATCCTCTGAAAACCCTGATCATTATCTACACCATAGCTATAGCTAATGCTATTCTCTTCCCCCTATATAGAAATCTACCACTAATCATTCTAGGGATATCGGTATCAGCCTTACTATTCAGTACTAATGTCACATTATCACCACTAATAGCTTCACTAATCTGGGGAACTAAGAAGCTCGAGACTACCTATGGACTACTACTAACAGCAATAGTCTGTGGCATACTCGTAGGTCCATTAATAGGTGGATTATCAAGAGATTTGACTGGTAACTACTACCCAGGCATAGCTCTAACTGCTATAACACTAATACTTGGCACTTTAATACTGACCTACACTACTAAAACCTTACAACCTAGGCATAGCCATTAAATTCTAAAGATCTTAATCATCACTACAATTATTGAAGGAATTAGGAGATAAACTCTTAAGACTATGGAGAAGCTCTACCTAAATTCGAGAAGTCAGAACATTCTTAGAAGTACATGGAGATATTTACAACCTCTTAGATATAGCTGGAGCTTAATGATTATGTTAGGGAGTTTAGCTACAGATTCCTTTGCATTATCTGGAGATACTTATCGGTATGTGATGTATGTAAGTGCTGGTATAGATACTTATAGTGGATGGAGGTTCTATGGA